>JAOZQN010000015.1:0-12226 GCA_029932195.1 Bacteroidales bacterium
ATTACTACATTAAAAATGTCCAATTTTACAAACCAACTTTTTGAGGTCTGTAATTGTATTAATTTCCGAGTTTCCAATAATCAATATTCTTTCGTTATTACTCTGACTAAATTGGTATGTATTATTAAATTCAAATGGAATTGAACTACGATTAAAATATTGATTTTTCCATGTATCATCAATACTCACAGGTTTTTCTGGATAAATGAATATAAATGGGTCAATTAATTAAAAATCTATAATACAGTATATAAGTAATGAATAATTGGTTTACACCTCATAATCAGAATATTATATTTTTTATTGCTAATGAACTTTTGTCATACTACTTACAACACCATATTACCAATAAACATGTTGAATAGTAGCGGTTTACAACAAATTACTACTGATAAACATGTTACATAGCAATGATTGCAACAGAACACAACCAATAAACATGTTACATAGCAACGATTGCAACAGAACTCTACCGATAAACATGTTACATAGCAACGATTGCAACAGAACTCTACCGATAAACATGTTACATAACAACAATTGCAACATAATCCCACCAATAAACATGTTTATCAGTAATGGTTGCAATAAAGCACCACCGATAAACATGTTAATCAGTAGCGGTTTCAACAAAATGCTACCAATAAACGTGTTAATCAGTGGTAGTTCAACGAAAAACTGTCAATAAACGTGTTAATCAGTGGTAGTTGCAACAAAAAACTATCAATAAACGTTAATCAGTGGTAGTTGAAATAAATCACCATTACTTTAATCTGCTTGACAATAGAGTATTTAAATAACAAAGTTGCAATAATTAAAAGCCTTGCCTGTGAGGACAAGGTAAGTTTTTTAATTTTATGTAGTAAACACCAAAGATACGAGGTGCGTAATCTATTCAATAATATAAATGATTTCGCACCTTTGGTGCTTAAATCGGTTGCATTTTTTATTCCTTGCCCTTGCAGGCAAGGTTATTGATAATGCACCTTTGGTGCTTATTTTTAAGTTAATAAAGTAAAAATAGACTGTTTTTTATCAAACAAAAACTAAATATTTCTTAAACTCCTATTTTTGTTACATTGTATCTAATATAAACACCGTCTCCAATATTTCGTCTTGTTCTTACTTGTAGTTGATAGTCAAAATATGAACCTGTCCATCTTATGTCTATTCTATTTCTCATCCAACCAAAGAAACCTTGTGTTTTTCGGACTTTATTTTTGGAGTTTCCGTAAGCACTAACAGCAATTGCATGTGTGATAGCATGTGCACCTTTTCGTCCTACAACTGCTACAACTTCAAAAGCATTGTAGTGGTTTAGCTCTGTTATAATATTGTGCCAATTTCCGTCTGCCGGAACTTCTCCTTGTCGGTAATATCCTATTCGTCCTTGCATTCCTATAAAGCCATCCACCTCAAGTTTGTTTCGTGGTTGTGTTGTTCCAATTCCCACATTTCCACCTGTTTCGAGGAATAATCTGCTGTCTTCTTCTGCAAAATTTAATCCTTCGTTACCGTCTTTGGATCTAATTCCAACAGTCCATGTTGGACGGAGGTCTTCTATATTTTCGTAGAATTGCAACATTTCTTTGTTCTGCCCTTCTGCTTTTATTTTTATAGCTTCGTCTTGGACTTTCCAAACTCCATCATCTTCCTGATTTACAAACGAATCTATTAAATCTTGAAAATGATATTCTTTTGGAACGTTTCCTTTTAGAAAATAATTTTTTAATACAGTTCTATTTTTTGTTGCCATTTTATATAAGGTGTTAGGGTTTTAGTAGGAGTTAAAAGTTATCAAGTTAAAAGTTGTTCCACTTTTAAGTAGTTCATTTAGTTTTTACTCACGGGGTGACTTAAAGTCACCCCGTGAATTTGTTGCAGTGTTGCCACGTGAGTTTGTTGCCATATAGGTATTGTTTACTATAAAAGCCAAAAGCTATATATTTAATGTAAGTATATAGTCATCTCCTTCTTTTTTCACAACTTTATTTTTCATTTCAATTTCAAAATCTACCTCTATCTCATCTTTTTCTATTCCTTTTGTTATTTTTTTCGGAGCGGTATATTTGGCACTAAAATTTTTCTCAACTATAAGTGTTCCAATAGCATCTTGCACGCTGTCTGTTCCTATCATTCCTATAATATGTTCTGGTGCCGAAACCAAAATGGATATAGCTGTTGTTGGTTTTAGAACAACATTATTGCTGTGCGAACTTTCTAAATTTATTATTGCTCCATCTACAATATGAAAAACAGATACATTTGAGACAAAATCAATATATTCTCTTTTTTCAAGAAAATAGACTATGTGCATGGAATAAATATTGTCGGTTGCAGTAATTTTTACTACACTATCTTTTTTTACCCAAGGATTAAGGAATGTTGCCAAATCCTGATTTACAATTTGCATGTAATATCTTGGGTTGTATCCTTCGTTAAATTGAACTTCAAATTTAACCTGCACCTGCTCATATATTGGATTTCGAACAGAAAGATTAATAAATGGAGAAATTCGTTCTTTAATAAAATCTCTAATTTCTTTTAGTTCTACGTCGGAACTTCTTGGCTCTAAACTTTTATTTTTTTCTGTAAAAGTCTGAATTTCAGGAATAACTACGAGCAAGATATTTCCAGGTTCTTTTTCTACTTCGTTGTTTGTATTATTAAGACAAATAACTTTTGTTATTTTAGAAAACTCTTCTAAAATAATATGTTCGTAGTCCCATTTAGTAACTCCTCTATTTTTATGTCTAAGTCTTTCGCTAACTCTAATTTGAAAATCTGTTCTATTTTCTCTACCCTCTCCTCCAAAAGAAGAAAATGGTTGTTCTATTTCTCTAATATCTGGATGGTCGCTGGTAAAAGCAACTATTGTTCCTTTGGGCAAACCTTCGGTAAGGTGGTCTGTTATGTTGTCGTTGTTAAAAAACGAAGCTACTGCTCCATGACATCTAAAATAATTTATCCTATTAATAAAAGCATCTCCACTGTTTGTTTTTATTCGTAAATAGAAAAATCCTTTTGGAAATGTATCATTATTAGTTAAGTTTTTCAGATTAAAAAAATCTGTATCGTATTCGGAGAAGTCAAAAGTTATTATACCCGAACGACTTAAATCGTTGGTTGTATCAACAAGTATTGCTTTATCATAAACATCAATCCATTTATCGCTTTGCAAGAAACTCCATTTTACATCAACCTTATCTTTTGTGCTTCTTATTAAATTATTGATATTAATAAAAATAGAGAGGTCATCTTTTTCATAGAACTCTTCTATTGCAATATAAACTTCTGCTCCCACATCATATTCGGGAATAAAAGTTATTCTATTTCCTGCTGGCTCGGAAACTATCTCGTTTCCAAATGGTTTAATATGATAATAACAAGGTCTTTTATATCTGCTCTGATGATTAAAATCTATTACCGTAGAGGCCTCGTAGTTAATTGACACTGAGTTTAAAGTAGGAGACCATGGCTCGTTGAGTTCTTCCATTGCCGAAGCTCCTTTTTTAATTGCTCTTGCTGCTTGTCTTTTTAATATTTTAGGATATTCGCTGTGTCCAAATCCACTTGGTGGATAAATAAATTCAAATTTAAGAAATCCATTTGTGCTAATTCTGCTGTAAGCATTATTTTCATTAATTTTAGCCAGACCTTTAAAAGCATCGTTTATTTTATTGAGGTCTAAATCGTCTATAACCCTAATATTATCTACCGGCATTATATTTGCGTCTTCCAATTCATCTACATCATCGAATAGATGAACAACTTGTTTGCTGTCTTCTGGTATCCATTTTCGGTCTTTTAGAGCAGACACAGAAGCCTTAAAAGACTGGTTATTAACTATATCACTATATCCTTGATAATATTCAGCAAATCCATTTTCGTCTAATGGAACATCTTGCCAGTCAAAAACAATTTGTAATTCGTCTATTTTTTTGCTAAAAATAGTTTCGTGTCCAAGATAAAAAGTAGAACCTATGGAAGGTGTTGCCCCAAATGGTTCAAAAGGCACAGTTCCATCTATTAGTCCGTATTGATTTTGCACAATAAGATCTCTAACTCCTTCTACGTGAATATCTATCCCTACCTTATCTATTACTATTTTTTTATAATAATTATAAAAACTAACTTTGTCTCTACTTAAAAAAAAGTAACACAGCGGTAATCCTCGTTCCTTTGCTTCGGGAAAACTCTCGGTTACACATGGAGAAATTGGAGGAAAAACTTCTGGTATTTTTACTTCTACATAAAATTGATTTAGTGGTATTCCTTCGGTGTTTTTCTTAAAAAAAGTTCGAACATTTTTTTGAGGAGCAATAAATGTCTCAGACTCATTTTTTTCGTTGGTTGTTGAATATGCAAAAGAGAATAAACTATTTACAAATTCATCTATATCATTAATATTTATATTTGGATCTTTTAATATCTCCTCGTTATATAATTTTATAAAATCCTCAAACGCATATCTTTGCAAGTAGAAGGTAAATTTAATTTCTCTGTATCCTTCTGGTAATTTAAAGAATGAAGATGCTATTGCGAAACCAAGATTATAAGATTTATCGTCTTTTTCCTCTTCGTGTATATCGTTATTTATATTGCTTGACAAAAAAACATGTTCCAAAAACTCGTGTTTTTCATTAGATTGTTCTTCGTAGTTAATTATTGTTTTTAAGTTGTTTACTTTTGACTGGCTTACAATTATTTCGCTGTCTAATTTATATTGTAATTCTTTTCCATTTTTGTCTTGTCCTGCATAGAATCCTGTTCCTTTTTTTAATCTATAAAAATCTAAATTATCCTGTAAATCAAACACAAGATGCACTTTATCTGGCGTTTCTGGGATATTGTCGAGTTTTAAAATTTCGTTATAATAATAGTCAAGGTGTCGTTGTGTAAATTTGTTTATATCATTTTGTGCATGTTTATACATTTCTATAAAAGCAATGTATAGTGCTACATGTGGCTGCGTTTCTCCATTGTCTTTAATTTTTTGCAAATATTTACGAGAGCTTTCTATAAGTAGTTCTGTTGTAGCAACAACAGAATTAAATAATATATATACATGGCTTATTACCTCTTTTTTCAAGCTATCTTTTTCTGTAGCCTTAAGAATAAAAGGTTCTATTTGATACTCTTCAATACTCCATTCTAGCTCAGATAAAAACCGATATGTTTTATTTTCTGACTTGTAATTAGTTTTTTTCTGCAAACATTTCTCAAATTCGTAAATCCTTGCTAAGCTTTTTGAAAATTTACTTTTAATAAGTTCACTTATTTCATTATTAAATTCTTTTATAGCTACAGTAAAGTTTTTCCAATTAGCTACCTGTTCTATTAGGCGAAATATTAAATCAATTGCAAGATTATATTCAGCGTCGTTTTTTTCTATAATATTTATTACCTCGCCAAACCTATTTTCTAAGTGCTCTATTTTGTATGAACTAATATGAATCAACAACATAGTTATATCCGCACCAAAAAAAGCTGTAGCATTTCCATCTACATTATTTTCTGTATTATAGTAATTTATGTATTCAGCAAAACTTTTAGAAAACTCCACAAAATCCTCTAAAGTTCGTTCATCTATTTTAAAATAGCTTGCTTCAAGTTTTTCTGAATGCCTGTCTTTATGTGTTAATCCAAGATTTTCCATTAAATAGATTTACGATTTTTTGATTTACGATTTACGATTTTTGATTTACGAATGGTTTACACCTAAGCCAGACAAGCTGGAAAAGTTTTGAAGTTTTGAATAATATTATGCAAAAAAACAACGATTTCAGGATTAAGATACTAAAACTATCCTAATATCCGTAAATCATATATTGTAAATTGTTTCCCTTTTTTATAAATTTGTTCCCTCCGTTAAATAGAAAGGATATACAATATTTGTTCTTGTGTTTGTTGTTCTTATAATATATTCTATATTTATATAAACTAAACCATTATTTGCTTCATGCTTAAAAACAACCCGTTCTACATTAATTCTTGTTTCATATAATAAAATAGAACGTCTTATTCTGTCTTCCAATCTTTTTTCTAAGCCAAGGCTCATTGGTTCAAACAACAAGCTATCTAAGTCGCAACCAAAATTAGGAGTCATATATCTCTCGCCGTATTTAGTTGACAGCAAAATAAATAGACTCTCTTGAATATCTACTGCTCCCGATGACATTTTTAGACTATCTTTTCCTTTTTTAAATTCTGGTGGAAATCCCCAGCCTGTTCCCAAAAATGGGATATTTCTTGTATTCATGAATTTTGAATTTGGGCTATTAGCTATTGGCTTCTGGCTATTGGCATCGCAAAGCGAAAAAAACAATAGCTAAAAGCCAAAAGCCAAAAGCCAATTACCCTCCTATTAAAACTGTTGGAAAACCAAGCACTATAACTCCTCCATGAGCCGTGCTATCTCCCAGTCTTGCAGCAGGTTTGCCTCCAATTAATACTGTTGCCGAACCTTTTATTATTGAGTCTGGTGGTCCTACGCAAACGCACATAGACCCGAGTGTAGCGGCAGGCAAGCCTCCAATTAACACAGTTGGTGCTCCCGGTGTAAGAATTGGTCCTCCTACATGAGGTACAACTCCTGTTACCATTGGGCATGTGTGCATATCTGTTATTCTTGCTGCTGGTGGCATATTTTTAGTGTTAAGTTTTTAATTAGCTTCCGCCGAACCCAGACAAGCTGGAAAAGTTTTGAAGTTTTGAAATTATGAAGTTTTGAATAATATTATGCAAAAAAAACAACGATTTTCAGGATTAAGAAACTAATGAGTTAAAAAGTTGGACGTTTTTCACAAGTGCCAATTTCGGTATTACTTCTGATATTTTAAAATGCTCATTCTTAAGAGTAAACTTTAATTCTAAAATATCAAAAAAGCTTTGAATTTTACATTCGTGAAAAATGCCAAGTTTTATTTTTGTTCAAGTTCTTTTCGTATTTTATCAATTTGGACAAAAGTTAAACCTGTAATTATTCTAATAGTTTCGTTTTCTAATCCTGTCAAAATGCTCTTTTTTGCAACTTTTAAAATTCCTTGATTGATTCCTTGTTCAATTCCCTCATTAATATATCTATCTGCAATTGAGTCTTCTACTACTGCTACGCCTTCGAAAAAATTTTGATATTTCATAATAAATTCGTCTTTGTTTATTCTTGTTCAAGTTCTTTTCGTATTTTATTAATTTGGACAAAAGTTAAACCTGTAATTATTCTAATAGTTTCGTTTTCTAATCCTGTTAAAATACTCTTTTTTGCAACTTTTAAAATTCCTTGATTAATTCCTTGATTGATTCCTTGTTCAATTCCTTGATTAATATATCTATCTGCAATTGAATCTTCTACTACTGCTACGCCTTCGAAAAAGTTTTGATATTTCATAATAAATTCGTTTTTATTGATTTTTTTAGCATTAAAAATATACTTTTTTAAAGTTATTAATATATCGTTTCCTTTGGGTAATTGTTGTAATTTTCTAAATAATTTTTTATTTTCTTTTAATATTTCTAATAAATCTTCTTGACTCTCAAAAATATGTTTCATTACTGTTACTGCTAATTTCAACGATAACAATTCAAACATTTCATTAATTTGTTCGTCTGTAAAATCTTTTGTATTTATCAATTCAAACTCAAATGATGGAGTATAAATATCTAAAAAATCATCATAAACCTCAAAATACTGACCAAAAGTTTTAAATTCATAATCTCGCTCTCCGTGATAAAATAATATTGGAATGACTGGGATTAGTTTCTTTTCTTGTTTATAATTCGTTTTCCAAATATTTAATATATAAGTTAATAATTGTAAAATAGGTAAAGTATCTATCTGACTTTTGTGTTCAAATAATAAGGCTATTTTTATTTTTTTATCTTTATAATTACAATTATAAACAATATCCGATGCTGTATTATCAAGTTCGTTGTTTACATAAACAGTATTATCCAATTCTAATGAATTAAGATCGATATGTTTACTAACTTCTGGTAACGCATTTTTTATCAAATCTCGGACTTCGGCTATTTGTGTAAATACTTGCCGAAAATATCTATCGTGTGGAGTTTGTATAAATTTAGGTTTCATTTTTTTCTTTTTAATTTATTTTAACCAAGGCTCCTTGAATTTGAACCATAGCTCCTGCTTTTACTACGGTTTGTGCTCCTGATGATATTTCTGCTTTAGCATTGCCTTTGGCTGTAAATTGTGCTTTAGCTGTATTTTTAATATTAACACCTTCAAGTGCTACATCTGTTTTGGCTTTGAGGTCTATTTTCATTCCCTCTATGGTTATATTCTTTTTTGCTTTAATTTTGATGTCTCCAACTCCGTCTAATTCTATCAAATTAGGTTTCATTGTTATTTTATTTTTAGATTTATCGGTAATAACTATAGATTTATCTTTATCGCTAATAACAATTGAATGTTTTGCGGGAGTTTCTATGGTAATTATTTTATCTACATCATCAAAAGTAAGTTTTAATTTTTCTCTTGTAACAACTCCCTTTTCTTTATTTTTTGCATCAGTAGTGTATGGTGTTGCATTTTTGCTACTATGTAAACTTCCAAGTATTACGGGGTATCTGGCATCATCGTTCATAAAACCAACAATAACTTCATCATTTACTTCAGGAACAAAATACACCCCTCTATTATTACCTGCGTCGGCAAATACTTGCCTTGCCCAAACATCTGTGCTACTACCAAAAACTGGTAACGAGACCTGTATTCTATGCTGATTATCAGGGTCTTCATGTATTTTTTTCACAATTCCAACTTGCAAACCATGAACAGCGGGCAACAATCCACCTGCTGATTCTCCTGTTACATCATATTTTCTGGTGTGCATTTCTGGTGAAATACCAAATTGTATATGTGTAAACCAATAACCTGCACTAATTTCTTGTCTAACTCCTGTAATAAAAACATTTCCATTAAATTTTTGCCCAATACCTTTTATTTCCATCGTTTGTCCAGGATTGATATTTGACACTCCCTTACTTTTTATTCTACCCACTAATTTAGACATTTTACTACGTAGCAACTTAGCTTTTCCCCAGTCGTTCAATTCGTTTTGGTCTATTGCACCAGAGTGAAAAAGTTTTTGTCCGTCTTTTTCCACTTTTCCTGCGAGTGTTGCCGACGACAACGAACCTGTATCTTCAAAACTTGCAGATGAAACAACTTTTTCTGTATTTGCTTGATTATTTATGTTCCAAGCATAAGCGGTAACTTTGGAAAATTGTGTTTGAGCATTTATATCTGCCTCAAATTCTAATATTGAAGTTCCATATTCAAGAATAACATCTGGTCCTGCAACTGTTGGTTCTTTTACAGAAACTTTATTATCAATGGTTGTTACAACCTTGCCGTTGAGTTCTGCTCGCATAATTAAAAAATCCCAGTCGGTAGAATCGTATTGTAATATTTGCGGGTGTTTGTAAGTTGTAGCCTCAATATCGTTTGTAAGTCCACTGTATTTGGATATTAGAGATTGAAAAATTTCAGAATCTTTCTTCTCTTCATAAATTTCACTTTTATTTTCTATGGACATAAATACCGCCTTGTCTTTACATTCAATATATGTAAAAGAACTTCCGTGTATAATTTTTACGCCATGTTTTACTATAATTCCTTTAAAAAATGATTCGCTTTCGGTAGAATATCCTACTTTTATTTCTATTTCGGCTCCTGGTTCTAATTCAGTCTTATTACTCAGAGCAAACTCCTGTGTAGATGGATTTCCATCTGCGAAGAAAATATCTGCCGATGCAATTCTATTCACTTCTTTATGAATATCAACAGCGGAAATTTTAAATTCGCCAGAAAGTTCTGAACCTCCAGCAAATACTTTTATGTTTACTAATCCTTCTGGTTTTGGCGAAGACATGTTGGTTGTTAGTTGTTGGTTTATTTTGAAAATTTAATAAAATAATCTTAATGTTAAAATTATCTGCCTAACTTCCGATTGCTCTACTAATTAGACAGATTTATTACACTATTTGTCCCAACTTATTCGGGAGCAGGAATAATAATCTGTTCATAAACGGACATCCATCCTCTTTGTGAGCTATAGGCAAAGCCGAAAGCCTATGTTGTTATTACTGTTGTCGGGCGTGTTGTTGTTACGCACAGACGAGCGACAATTACTAGCGGTGTTGTTCCAACTACCGCCACAATTAACACGGTTCGAGCCTGCGATTACTATCCTTAAAAAATGTTTTTTTTCTTAATTCTTTGGTCTCGGCATATCTTATATATGCAAGCAAAGGTAAAATATGTTTTTGATATTCTTGTTGTGTCCACAAATTATTTCGTAAATTATATTCATATTGTTTTACTCTTCTTATAAATCGTTTTTTGCTCCTTGTATTTAATTTTATTTTATCTGCAAATATTCTATATCCCAAAAATGATAAACCATGTGCATTGCTGTTTAAAGTATAAGTTTTTAGTTTTAATGATAATTTTACGGATAAAAATTTTACTATTTTTTTTCCAGTTTGTAATAATTTTTCTTTATTGTTGTTCCATAAAACCATATCGTCCATGTAGCGAACATAAGATGATATTTTGAGTTCTTGTTGTATGTATCTGTCGGCAAAAGATAAATAATAATTGGCAAAATATTGACTTGTTAGGTTTCCTATTGGTAAACCTTTACCCTTTTTTGTTTGATAACTTTCTATTATTTGTTTAAAAATTTGCAATAAATTACGGTCTTTAAATTTGCGTTGTAACATAGTAAATAATATTTTGTGGTCTATGCTGTCGAAATATTTTCGTATATCAAGTTTTAAAAACCATTTATTATTTTTTTGAAAACACTCGGCACGATGTAGTGCGACATAAGTCCCTTTATTTTTGCGAGTTGCGTAGCTGTCAAATATTTGTTGTTGTTCAAAAACATAATGACAAACGTTCATTATTGCATGATGCAATACACGTTCGGGAAACGAAGCTGCACAAATTTGTCGTCTCTTTGGGTCGTAAATTGTAAAAAAATAATAATTACCAACTTCAACTTTTGTTGTTAAAATCTGTTTTTGTAATAATAATAAATTGTTGTTCAGATTTTTGCGATAATCTATTACGTCCTGTTTTGCTTCTTTGCTTTTGCGGGCTTTGTAAAATGCAAGTTGTAAGTTCTCAAAATCTGCTATTTTATGTATTAAATTTCCAGCACGTTTCATTTGTTATATTTTTCTACGAATAATTTGCCATATTTTTCTACTTTTTTCTCTCCTATTCCTTTTATTTTCTGTATGTTTTCTATTGTTATTTCTTTTAATTTTGTTATTTCTACGAGTTCTTTATCTATAAAAACAGAATAAGCTGGAACCGCATCGTTTTGTGCAATTTCTTTACGAATAGCTCTTAATTTTTCAAATATTAAAAATGTTTTTTCATCAAGTATTTTGCGATAATCTGTTTTTTCTTTTTTGCCAGAGTAATAATTTTTATTCTCGCCACTTATGTATTTTATACTAAAACACCAGTAAGCACCATTTTCTGCCGACACAAACTCTTGCTTAATTTCCAAAACACGATGAGAACGAATGAATTTATTCATCTCTTCGGTTGGGGCTTCGCTGTCAAAAGCTGGTATTGTAAAAAGTTTTATTTGCATAATTGTCTGAACCGTTGATTTACTTGATTAAATGATTTCATTGATTTTTTTTTTCATTGATTTTTTTTTTCATTGATTTTTTTTTTCATTGATTTTTTAATTTCTGCTGAATTGTTAGTCTTTTGAATTGAAGACTTGTTGCTCCAAAATTGACTAATAAACCGATTTCTATTTTATAAGCTTCGAGATAATTCAGTGCTTGTGCAAGATGCACATTTTCTAATTTTGTTAATGCTTTTATTTCAAGCATCACTTTTTCTTCAACAAAAAAATCTACTCGTCTTGTTCCAATTTGTTTATCATCATACATTATTGGTATTTCTTTTTCTCGTTGAAACGATAATTCGGCTTTTTCTAATTCAATAGATAATGCTCTTTGATAAATTACTTCTTGAAAACCATTGCCAAGTGTATTGTGAACCGTCATAGCACAACCAATAATTTTACCTGTTATTTCTGAATGTTTATATTTTTTGTTTACCATATTTTACCGTTGATTGTCTGAACCGTTGATTGTTTATGATTGTTTTGATTACGTTGATTGTCTGAACCGTTGATTGTTTATGATTGTTTTGATTACGTTGATTGTC
>JAOZQN010000015.1:12326-15812 GCA_029932195.1 Bacteroidales bacterium
TGAACCGTTGATTGTTTTGATTACGTTGATTATCTGAACTGTTGATTGTCTGAACCGTTGATTGTTTTAATCATATTAATCAATAAATCATAAATAATCTGCGGTTCTGACATTTTTTTTTCGTCGCCTACAGGCGAATAAGTAAATTTTTATTGCATTCCACTTTGCTACTGCGGGTGGCTGCGCTCACCCTTGTTGCAAAGCTCCATACAATAAAAATTATTTTTTGCTCACAAAAAGGAATAAATGAACCGTTTGGAACTATAGGCAAAGCCGAAAGCCTATGCGGCTATTACTGTTGTCGGGCGTGCTGTTGCGACGCACAGACGAGCGACAATTACTAGCGGGGTAGTTCCAACTACCGCCACAATTAACACGGCGCGAGCTACTTCCACTTGTCCAAGCACTACCATTCGTTGGAGCTCCATTATAATCACTGTGCCATTTGTCCTCTACCCATTCCCATACATTTCCACTCATGTCGTGCAAACCAAAAGCATTTGCTTGTTTTTGTCCTACTTCGTGTGTTGCACTCCCTGAATTACTGCTATACCAAGCTACATCATCTATATTATTGCTACCTGAATATTTAGACGCACTGCCGTGTGTCTCTACATTACCACCTTTTGCAGCGTATTGCCATTCTGCTTCGGTTGGTAATCTGCCACCTGCCCATTCGCAATAGGCTTTTGCTCCATACCACGTAACTTCAATTACCGGATAATTTCCTTTTCCACTTTTGGGATAAAATGTTCCACCAGATTTTTCTATTTGGCAATCATCATCATTTATATCAAGCCAAGTAGCACCGCCTTTTGTTTGGTTTCCTTTGTCGTTCAAAAATTTGCAATATTGAGCATTTGTAATTTCATTTTGGCTGAGTGCAAAATTTGTTACTGTTACAGTATGCACAGGTTTTTCATCGTCATAAGCATCGCTACTATTGCTACCCATTTGGAATGTTCCACCACCAGCCCATACCATTGTGCAACCAGCTTTGGTGTTAGTAAATTTTGTTCCAGCAGTTTTATTTGGTTTTGTGCTTTTAACTTCAATATAAGCAGTTTTATTTTCGTAAACTGTAATATTTCCTGTTTTAGTTTCTGTTCCGTCAAATTTATAGGTGTGTGTTCCTGTTGTTACATTATTAAGAGTTTTACGTGTATTTGCGTTCAAATAACCTTTTTTTGTGCCATCAAGGTAAAAATTACCAGCTATTTTGGTATAAATATTCAAATCACCGTAAGTATAAACCACTTCTTCGCCTCCCCATGTGCTTTCTTTGGGGTCGGTATTTTGGTTGTTATTATTATTTTGCTGTGTGTTATTCAATACAAAAACAAAGTCTCCTTTGTCAAGGTATTGGTTACGTATTTTTCCGTATTGTGGGTGCTGTGCATTTCGGCTGTAATTGACTACATTGTCTTGCAAAAATTTTCCGAGTTCTGTTCCAGTAAGGTATCCGTCTTTGTTAGCATCTGCGTAGTTGGTAGTTAGTGCAGTAACAAATTGTTCTCTAAAAATACTTTTATCTGGCACGGTTTCGTCTGCCGAGCCACTTGTAATAAATTGTCGGACGGGTTTTGCGGTTTTATAATTAATAATTTCTGGCACAGCTCTGCTTGTGGCAAACAACGAGCCAGAAAAACAGGCATCAAACAAAAACAATGCATGTTTGCTACCAGCTTGTTTTGCATATTCTTCTATTCTGCTCATTGGCATTGCTTTTTGGATAAAACCAGCCTCGTTATAATTCGGGTTTGGTGCATCTACGGGGACAATGTATCCTATTGTTTCGCCAAATTTATTTAGCGTATGTCCGTGTCCTGCAAAATAAAATAATAGGCGATTTTCGGAGTCTTGCCCGTATGTTGTAATAAAGTCTATAAAAACTTGGTCTAATTCTGCTCTGGTTAAATCTATTTTTACAACTACATGAAAACCATTGCTTTCGAGTGCTGTTTTTACTTCAGGTATATCCTTTTTAACTCCGCTAAGTTTGGGCCAACCGTTGGTATATTCACTCATGCCAATTATTAGGGCATGGCTCTCTTTATAAAGTTCAGATGTGCCTGTTCCTGCTACTATTACGGGTTTAAAACCTCGTTGCTGTGCAAACAACGTGCCTGCAACAAAAATAATAGTTAGTAATAAAATTGTTTTTTTCATTATTGGTTGTTGGTTGTTGGTTGTTGGTTGTTGTTGGTTGTTGGTTGTTGTTGGTTATTGGTTGGTTGTTGTTGGTTGTTGGTTGATTAACAACGCTTTGCGTAACCAACAACCAATAACTAACAACTAATAACCAACAACTAACACTTATCTTTGCAATGGAGGCAAAATTACTTGACTTCCTGCTTTTAATTTTCTG
This sequence comes from Bacteroidales bacterium, assembly GCA_029932195.1. Lineage (GTDB taxonomy): Bacteria > Bacteroidota > Bacteroidia > Bacteroidales > JAOZQN01 > JAOZQN01. The sequence continues at coordinate 14,695 of JAOZQN010000015.1, forward strand.
AAATTATCTATCTTATTTATTTTTGCTACTTTAAGATAATATGCTGGATTGTTGTATATTTGATGACACAGTCCGGGCAAAGTATCTCCTTCTTTTATTGTAATAATATGTGTTAAATCTGGTGAACTTTTATTTTCTTTTGCAAGTCGTTCGTCTATATTTAAAACTCCCGTAAAAGTAAGTTTTGCGGTGGCTTTCAATGGTATTCCGTCTGCTGTAAAAGCCGTATATGAAAAAGCGGCATCTTTTACTTGTCCTTTAAAAAGCAATTCTCCCCATTCAAGACTCAGATAATTAGGGCGATGAATATCTCCATTAAAATCTATAGCAAGTGCTTTAAAGTCTCTTAATGCCTGACTAACATCAAACTGATTAGTGTCATCTTCGGCAATAAAAGTATTATCAAAAATAAGGTCAAAACTAATTTCTTCGGGTTTACTATTTTTATATTTACTTTCCGAAGCCGACGCACCCACAGCTTGCTTTTCGTCAAAACAAATACTGTATTTATGGTCTATGCTTGATGGATTGTAGCGAACAGAGAACTCTCCAACTTTACTACCAAAAGCATCATCGCTATATCCTATAATTTTTAATTGATTAGCCATCTTATCTCTCTTTATTTTTATTTAATTGAAAAAATATTGAAGTTAAACATTCCTCAATAATTTCTGATTTCATTTCAGCTATCATGCTTTCGCAATTACCAGCATCTCCCCCACCCGACTCGGGAGACGATGAGCTTCCTACTGTAGCTTTTACAAGAATTTCTTTTATTTGAATTGGCATCTTAAAATAGTTGTTGGTTGTTGGTTGTTGGTTGTTGGTTATTGGTTATTGGTTGTTGGTTGTTGGTTATTGGTTGTTGGTTGTTGGTTGTTGTTGGTTGTTGGTTGTTGGTTGTTGTTGTTGGTTGTTGGTTATTGGTTGTTGGTTGTTGGTTGGCTACCGCCTTAATTTTTATTCAGTTTTTTACTTAAAAAACTCTCGCCACTCATTAATTTAGTATGCGTCCAAAAACACAGAGTTTTGTGTTAAATATAAAAATTATCTGCTGTAAAGCAACAATTAAACAATTAAACAATTAAACAATTAAACAATTAAACAATTAAACAATT
>JAOZQN010000015.1:15912-25719 GCA_029932195.1 Bacteroidales bacterium
AACAATTAAACAATTAAACAATTAAACAATTAAACAATTAAACAATTAAACAATTCTTATTTTAATAGATGCTTACTTATTAATCAAATCTAACAAAATAAGAATATCTAAGTTCAAGAGTTTCAATTAGAAATTGAGACTGCATGGCATCAAAACCACCCACTTCGTAACTAAATGGATATGCGTCGTAAACTATCCAACGCATTGCTGGTTGTCCCTTATTTGTTCCTTCTGCATTCATTGCAGTTATTAGAACTGGCACATGTGTAGTTTGTTTGTATTGTAATGAATCTTCAAACCACTTAAAAAGTTTGTTTTCTTTACTTAAACCTCGTTTTAAAACTAAATTTTCGTAAGACTCGGTAGTCATAAGTCCCTTAGGCTGTGCGTTAGGACCAAGTTCGGCATGTTCTTCTATTACCAAAGATCCCTTGAGTCCTGATATTTCTTGAAAAGACGATTCTATAGGTCCTAAAAATTTTCCTTCATTTTTTTTGCTAAAAAGAAAATCTACCTGAAAATAAAAACCGGGTATTGGATAAATATTTGCCATTAAAAATTAGTTAAAAGTTTTAAAGTTAAAAGTTAAAAGTTTTAAAGTTAAAAATTTGTAAGTTAAAAGTTTGTAAGTTTACAACTTTCAACTTTTAACTTTCAACTTTTAACTTTTAACTTTACACTAATTATCCACCAATAGTGGTTTCTATGTTTTCACATACGATAGTTACTTTGTCCACAGCAAGTTCGTTTGCGGTAGAGTTCATGTCGGGCATTTCCCATTTAGAAACCCAAGCATTTTGGAGTTCCCATGTCATAACTATATCTCCTACTTCATTGTTTAACACAATTGTTACTGTGTCTCTATACTCCGAGCGTTCTACTGCAACAGTATCGTGCCAAGTTTTAAAATCTTCGTCGTCTTCAAATATAGCTTTGGTTAAAACTATATCGTCAAAGCTTTGTAGTCCGGGTTGTTTTGTTGGATAAAACACTTCACTTTTACCATCACGGTATTCTATCGGCTCTATTGTAGAATTTAGTCCGCTTACTTCCGAACATACAATTGAACCGTTTTCTGCGTTTTCCCAGCTTACTTCAAAGTAAAACTTTCCAATTGGATATGCAACTTCATCAGCCATAATATATATTGTTTTTTATTGTTTATATTAAAAAAAATTGTTTTTTAGTTATTTAGTTGTTGAGTTATCGTGTTATTGAGTTGTCGTGTTGTTGAGTTATCAAGTTATTGAGTTGTAAAATTTTTAACTTTAAACTCACAACTTTCAACTTTTAACTCGCAACTTTTAACTTTTAACTCGCAACTTTTAACTAATTACTATTCAGCTCCTTCGCCACCTACTTTGTGAGAGAACTTAATTATGATAAATTCTGCTGGACGAACAACTGCCATACCAACTTCAATTATCATTTTTCCTTCGAGGATATCTACTTGAGTCATAGTTGTTCCAAGTCCAATATTTACAAAGAAAGCGTCTGCAGGTGTTGCTCCTTGCAATGCTCCTGCTTTCCAAAGGTTGGTAAGGAAATTATTCATCATTGCTTTAATTCTCACCCAAGTCATTTCTACGTTTGGCTCAAATACTGCCCAAGAAGAACTTTGTTTAAGTGTTTTTTCTGCCATGTTGAAAAAACGTCTAACAGAGATATATCTCCATTCGTTGTCGTTTCCTGCGAGAGTTCTTGCACCCCAAATTAAGTTTCCTTGTCCTGGGAAAGTTCTGATTGCATTAACAGATTTTCCACCAACTGGGTCAACGTTTAGGTTTTCTTGTTGGTCGTTATCTATTTTTACCCAAGGTTTTACAATATTAGATACGCTAACATTTGCTGGAGCTTTCCAAACACCTCTTGAACCATCAACTTGTGCGTAAATACCTGCTACTGCACCACTTGGAGGAAGTTTTGACGCTTCATCGTAAATTTTACCAACAGCTATTTTGTATAATCTAACATTTTCGTAAACTGCTTTATCACAGTTATCTTCAATGTCTTTAGCGTCTTGTTTTATTGAGCTAAATAATTTAGATAAGTTTGCATAAATATTTTTAAGTATTGGTAAAGTTGTTTCAACTAATTCTCCTTCGTCCTTAATTTTTGCTAAATCTGCATTTGCAGCAGTTTTTGCAAGGTCAAAACTAACAAAATCTTTCTTTACGTCAAAAGCATTTCCTTTAATTGCAGCATCTACCGAATATAGGTTTTTGATGAGTGTAGCAAAAACAGATTTATCGTTAATTTTTTGTCCAATTTCATTTTGAACGGTAGCATTTGTGATTTGAGTTTGATTTAGTTTTACCAAATTAAGTGCAGCATTTTTAAGCACATTAACTCTATACACAAGCTCTGCTTTTTTATTTTCAATATTTTTAGCAACTGTTTCGTAAGCAACCTTAAGAGTTTTATTTGTTCCAATAGGGCTGTTTAAATATTTAACTACATTGTCTTTATCAGCAATTGCAGCTTCTAAATTTGTAATTAATACCTTGTTTGGAATAAGGTCTTTTAAATCTACACCTTCGCCTTTGCTATTTTTGAAATTTACATTTTTGTAAGCAAAATCGGTAGTAAATAGAGTTTTTATCCAAGGATAATAAGCTGCTCCAAATTGTAAGCCGTTGATACCTATTCCTGTTCGGAAGTTGGCAATAACGTCGTCCATGTCGTCTAATTCTTTGTATCCATCGTAGATGTCGAGAACAGTTACACGGTCTTTTAGTTTATCGCAAAGCATAAGAGCTTTTTGTTGCACAGCATAAGCTTCTTCTTTTGATTTTAGAAGCATTGCATCTGGAAGCACAATAATTGTAGGTAGATTTTCTTTCTTCAATAAATCTATAGCTGTGTCCATTTTGTCTTTGTTTATATCACAATCATAACCACCTATTGAGATTATGCAACATTGACCTCCTCCATTTGCGAAAAACATTCTTAAACTTTGAAATAAATAAAATTGTTTTTCAAATTCTACTTTTTCAATATTTTTGCTACTGTCTAAAATAACGTCAATATTTTTGTGCGAATAATCTCCACCAAAAATTTCTTGGTATTCAATTAACGAACTTAAATAAATTGGGTTATTAGTAACATTTGTTCCACCTTTAGATGCAGTCTCAGTATATCCGATAAAAGCCGGAATAGCTGTTGGAACTTCTGCCGCTGTAGGAGCTGTCTTAGAAATCTCTTCTATATATACTCCTGGGGTTTTGTAATCTGCCATAAACTTTTTTTTAATTAATAATTAATAATGAATATGAATTTTTATTATCTTGTTTTTTGTTATCTATCGTTTCAATCTATAAAGTAAAACCCTTATACATATACAGTTACTACTGCAATGTATTCATTTTTCAATTTTTCATGAATAGTAATATCTCTCATTGTTGGGTAAGGTAATTTTTCGTATAAAGTTTTCGTAAAATTTTTCTTTCCATTGGTAGAAATTAATTTTATCTTTTGCTTATTTACCTTTTTCATGGGTAATTTTTTTTCTGAAAGAAATATTTTTGCTTCAGAATCGTTGTCTTTTACTTCTTTAAATTTTATTTTATTTTCTTCATCAATAATAGAAACATTTTTTATGCTATTATATTTTTCTATTACATTATACTGCCAATATATTTTTCGTTCTTCAAAATTTACGGTGTATTTTAATGGCTCTTTTGTTTGTATTGGTTTGTTTACAAATTTGTTGGTATATAATCTTATCAAACCAATTATTCCACTAGCAGACTGCTCTTTAGCCAGCCCTAACTCACTAATATCTACAATATCGCTCTCCGAAACACTTTTATCTCTGGTTAAAATTCCACTTTCAAGAACTTTATTCTTTTTCTTGTTGGAAAGAAAAAATATTTCTTTTCGCATTACAGGGAAACGAATATCTGTAAAATTAAAAAAGTTCTTATTTGACTGTCCTACAATAAATTCAAATATTAATTCGCCGTCTATTTCAACAAGTGCTTCTATGGACTTTTCTTTTCTATCGCATTCTTGAATTATCTCTATCTTATTTTCAAACTGCTTTAAAATAAGTCTATAATTAGCAATTATCCTGTTTGTTTCACGAGTTGCTACAATATTAAAATCACTAGTTGCCAACTTCCCTGATGGATAGTAGTTATGACAAAGTTCTATTTCTAATAATTTTCTATAACTTCTCATATTGTATTGCGTTGTATTAGTCAAAGGGTGACTTAAAGTCACCCTTTGACTTTGTTTGATGCGTCTGACTAAAAGGCACCCTTTGACTTTGTTTGATACATTTATTTAATCTTCGTCTGTTGGAAACTCTGAAGCTGGCACGTATGGGTCGGTTGCCATACTTTCATCAATTTGAACAAAGCTTGCCATATATGCAATAGATGGGTTGTATTTTGCTCCCAAACTTGTCCAAAGCGTATTTTGTTGAGTTAATTCTACGTTAAAAATTTCAAAAGCTATTCGTTCTCCTTCTATTTCAAGGTATTTGTTTTGTTGAAAAAATCCTATTATTTCGGCAATAAATTTTAAGCCTTCTGCATATCTTTTTCCTGTAAATGTAGTTGTAAACAAGAGAGTTAATCTCAACAAAATGGGTAAATCATCAGATGGATTTCCTCTATTTAGTATAGTTTTTTCTTCCTGAATATTTACTATTGAAAGCAAGACAGAGTCTTTTTCTATAGGTTCAGAGCCATCGTTATTTACAATATTCGAGATAAATAATTTGTCTTCTGGAACACCAAACCGAAGTTTAAAATGCTGATTTAGTTGCTCCGATATTTCTGTTAATATTTCGTATAACATTTTATTTGGTTGTTGGTTACTGGTTACTGGTTGTTGGTTACTGGTTGTTGGTTTATAATGCTTTGCTCAATCAACAACCAATAACCAACAGCAAACTTTATTCTTTTACTGCTATTGTTTTTATTGCCCAAACTATTAATCTTGTGATATATACTCCTATAAAGCAGAATAAGAATATCCAAAAATAGAATTTTGTAGCCGAGTCAAACATTTTTATATACTCTGTAAACGACTCTGTTAAATATTCTCCTATTAAATAAAACACAAGAAAACCTGTAACAAAAGCAATTAAAAGAGCTGCAAAAAACCAAAGGACTTCTTGAGCAATCTTCTTTTTACCTAACTTGGCTTTTGATAATGCTTTAAATATTTTTTTGTCTGCACCACCAGTCATTCCTTTTGTTTGCTTGAATGCCGAATTTGCTGCAACTTTTTTGAGTGCCATTTTAGTTCTTTTTTGGGCTTTTGGCTTTTGGTTTTTGGCTTTTGGCACGCAAAGCGATGAAGCCAAAAACCAAAAACCAACTACCAAAAGCTATTTTAGTTTTTTTTGGGGCTTTTGGTTTTTGGCTTTTGGCTTTTGGCACGCAAAGCGATGAAGCCAAAAACCGAAAGCCAACTACCAAAAGCTATTTTAGTTTTTTTTGGGGCTTTTGGCTTTTGGCTTTTGGCACGCAAAGCGATGCAACAAAAGACCAGTAGCCAACTACCAAAAGCCAAAAATCATTATTTTTTTTGTTTTAATATCGTTATTAAGCTATTAATTTGTCTTTCTTCTTTGGTTATTAATTTCATCAGCATTGTTGTATCCAAGTTAGGAATTAGAACTAATTCTTTTATAATAATAAGTTGAGTTTCAAGTTCAAACAACGAACCTATTGCTATTTCTAAGAAACGTTTAAACTCTTTATCACTATTCCTACTACTTCCCTCTGCTATATTTGAAGGAACAGATACTGATGCTCTTGTTATTTGACTTCTTAATCCATAAGCTTCTTCTTTTGGAAGTTTATTTGCTATTTGATAAATCATTTTAACTATTTCTATTCCTTGTGCCCAAATATCTAATTTTCTAAAATTTCTCATGTTTTTTTAGCTTTTGGTAATTGGCTTTTGGTAATTAGCTTTTGGCTTCATCGCTTTGCGTATTAAAAGCCAAAAGCTAACTGCCAATTGCTAAAAGCTAACTGCCACAAGCCAAAAATTTATTGAACAACTGTGTATTTTGCTATTGAGTCAAATGCCGACATTTTTCCAAGTTCTGCGGCTTTCGTGTAATCCTCTATAGTTCCTGCCATATCGCCAACAATTCTTTTTACATAGGCTCTAAAATAATAGGCATGATAATTTGAATCGTTTAATATAATTGATTTGTCAAAATCCTCTATTGCTCTTTGGTAATCTTGATTAAGTATTATTTCCGAAAGATTTTTCTTATTATTTTCCGATAACATAATTAGTGTAACTGCTCTTCCGTAATATGATGAAAAATTAAGAGAATCTAATTCTATTGATTTATCGTATTTACGCATTGCTTCATTTAAATTATTTTCGATAAAATAGAAGTCACCAAGCGACTTGTAAGCATCTGCTCTAGTGCTATCTAACAGAATTACTTGGTCAAATGAATATTTTGCTTGATTAAAAATAGACGGATTTTTCAAAAACGTCATAGATAGCACACCACTATTATAGTGGGCATCTATATTTCTGTTATCTCTTGCTATTACTTTTTGATAGGAACTTATTGCCGCCTCAAAATCACCTACTTCTTGTTGCAACATCGCTTTGTTAAAGTATGCTTTTGTAAAACTGGGGTCGTATTGAACTGCTTTTTCGTAATCATCAATAGCTCCTTCTTTGTTGTTTAATTTGTTTTTGGCAAATGCCGAGTTACAATAAATTTGCGGATTGTTAGGATATATAGATGTTGTTTTTTTATAAAACCCTATTGCTAAATCAAATTCTTCTATTTCTAATTTTAAATCGCCGAGATGTGCAAAAACATTAGAATTCATTGTATCAAGTGCCAATGCTTGCATAAAATCGTTGTAAGCCTCGTCGTAGCTTTTTAATTTAAAATAAAGAGTTCCTCTGTTGATATATGAATTTGTATCTTTACTGTCTTCTTTTATTGCAAGTGTATAAAGCTCAATAGCTTTTTCGTATTCTCTTAATTCTATTTCTTCGTATGCTAAGTTATAGTTGTCCCGCTTTTTTTTGCAAGCACTAATTGTGATAGCAAAAATAAGAATAAATATATTTATATAAATAATTTTTGTTTTCATATTAAAGTAGTGATACAATTATTCAATGGTATAATGGTTTAATTATATATCTAATAATCAATATTATATAATAATTAAAATTCATAAAAACTTATATCCGAATGCTCATATGTTTTAAGGTTACAGTTTTAGAATATTTTACAAGAAATAAAACCTGTAACTTGCAACATGAAACATGTAATTAAACTCCAAGTTGTTTTGCAAAAAACAGGAGTAAAATTAAAATAATGACAGTAAGCGTAATAAGAACTGGCGGTGATATTATTGTGGCAATTATTTTTCCTATAAAATTTCCATATAAATGTTCAAAGGAGCCAGAATTAGTATATTTTCCTCCTTTCATATTAAATTTCAGCAACAAAAATGTTAGTCGTGTTTTTATATTATTCTCAGACAAAGCATATTTTGCAAGTTCAATAGCCATTTCTTGCATGTCCTTATCTTTATTTACAACACTTTTTATATAATCGTCGGAACGTTCTGCGTAAGTATCGGAACAGACAAAAAGATAGTCGTCGGAGCTTGGATTGAATGGGTGCTTGCAAACAGTTACTTTTAAATTCGGATTTAGCTCAGATGAATTAATATAACTTGTTTCAGATAAATCATCTTCTTCTGTTCTTGATTTTCCAGGTGTTATTCTTCTTAGGTCTCCAAATTCTTTAAAAAATAGGTTGTTTGTGCCTGTGTATGCGTAAAAAACTTGTTTTTCTCTAATCAAAACTACGAGACAACTAATTTTTTCGCCCATCAAGTTTTTATTTTGAGTAGCTTCTAAATACAGTTGCCTGTTGGCATAAAGGATAGCTTCTTTTACAGCTATCAAAGGTCTTCTATGTGTGCGTTTTGAAAAAAATGATATAATACTATTTTTAATTAACTCAACTGCTTGTTTGTTTTTGTGTTTTTTTTCTACTTCGGTAGAAACAATTACAAAACCATTTTGAGTGTCTTTATAAATACCATGTTCTAATGTTTTATAATTTCTAAAATTTCCATCGAACAAAGGAGAAGCCTTTATTGCTTTTGGTATATCAATTAGTTCAAAATTATTGTATTTTATCAGGTAACTCATATATTTTTAGTTTTGAGTTTTTAGTGTTAAATTTTTAGTTGTCAAGTTTTTAAAGTTATCAAGTTTTTAAAGTTATCAAGTTAAAAGTTATTAAGTTTATAGGTGTAAACCAACTTTTAACTTGAGAACTCGACAACTTGACAACTTGAGAACTTGAGAACTCAATAACTATTTACGGTTTTTCTTCGCCTTGTTTTTCTTTCTTCATATTTCCTATTTTTAGCACCATAAGTGCAAATGCAATTCCTAGAACAATAGCTAATACCATATAAACCTCATTGCTCAAAACAACATCTGTAATTCTAAGGAAAAACATAGCTAAAATTGAAATTAAAATAAAGAATATATAAACTCTAACTTCCTTGTTAAAAAGAACAAATCGGACATCAAAATCGGAGACTGCAACAATAAATCCTCCTATGGCAAAGACCATAATGATAGCAAAAAATAATGCAAAAAAGTTCCAAAATCTATTTATTTTATTGTAAAAACGAGTTTGATATTTGGGTGTTGTATTTTGCACAACATTATTTGACCTTGTTATCACATTAGAAGCCAACGACATATCTATTGCTTGTTTTATCTCTCTGTCTGGGTCTCTCCTACTTGTGAATTTTTCAGCTATCAAATCCCACAAATCGTAATAACCATTATCGTATCCCAATGCCCAAATTCCTACTCCTCCAAGCTCCTTATTAATAGCATAATCGTATTTAGCACCAAGAGTTTTCTCATTGTCTCCCCAGCATTGTATCCATCGTCCTTCACTGTTTCTATAATAATAACATACTGCCTGTGCAATACTATCAAATTTGAACTTTATTTTTGTAGAATTTTTTGCATAATTATCAGAGATATAACTGTATGTTCTTGCACCAATAAATTTTCTTTTTTCGGAAGGAAAATTGCCACTCTTTGTTTCCCATTCATTTCCATAATATGGTAAACCGAGTATTAATTTATTCTTGTCTATTCCAAGTTTTATATAATTATCTACAGTATTGCTAATATTTACAGCTCCCCAAGTGCCACCACTATACAACAGAGAGATTGGTCCTGCCTGCTTGCTTGATTTTCCATAAAAATCGTAAGCCATAAGAAAAAAGAAATCGGCACTTTCTTGTAACTTAACTATATCGTAGGCATTTCGCCAATCAATAGCTGGAATTGTAACAGTTATTTTATATTTGCCACCCAACTCTGTATCTAATTTTTGAATAAAGGCAACAAAGTCTTCTTTATTCTTTTTATGAATGCCCTCAAAATTAATATTAATTCCATCAGCAACTATTGGATTTCCATTCTTGTCTTTTTCAACTCTATTATTTTTTCTACGAACAAGAATTTCTGTAAGGTTTTTTATTAGTTCGTCTTGTGCTTTTGTGTCTTCAAGAAATATTGCATTATTTCTTGAACCAAAATTACTTATACATAAATCTACTTTACAATCGTAGGCATGTGCTTCTGCTATCATGTCGGTAGTTCTCCACAATCTTTCGGACTGAAATCCTCCTGTTTTGGGGTCTAATGGTAGAGAAAAATATGATACTCGGGAGAGTAACCCAAAATCATAGTTTTTATAAGCTGTTCCCATCCAATATGGGTGATAGCCAAATACTTGCTTAAATAATCTTACGC
>JAOZQN010000015.1:25729-27381 GCA_029932195.1 Bacteroidales bacterium
CAATTCCAACCAGACATTTGAGTTTGTTCAAAATCGTTTACAGGGGTTATTATTCTAGATTCTTTGGAATAAATCAACTTCCCATTCTTAGTATAAAACATCTCTTGATAATATTCTTCATCTTTTCTTTTAGGATTTTTATTTACAATAACATTAGATATTTTATTCCAGTCAGATTCATTAGTTAGCTTGTCTCCGTAGCTTAAATGCCTATTTAATTCTACTTCGTGATTACTCAAAACAATTGTGTCTGAATCTACTGGGTATGGGTATGTTAGAGTTATTGTTTCCTCTTTAACTGGCGACAAATAATGGAGAATATTACCTACAAGATTTCCTGGTTTTTCTATTGTTTTGGTAAAAGTAACAACAGAGTCTTTTGCTACTGCATCTCTCTGTATCTGGTCTGCTTCTTTTTTCTTTGCCTCTTCTCTTGCAATAGCAACATCGTAAGGCACAGCATCTTGATTAGACGTATTAGTTGTATCCTGCGAAAAAACATTCGCAGATATTAACATAAATACTGCTATAAAGAAAAATTGAAGTATATTTTTATTTGAAAAAGTTTTCATAAGACAATTTTAAATTGGCTACTGCCAAACAACTAATAATTTAAGAAAATAAAATAGAAGAATTAATTTTAACAATTTTAAAATTTACCGAAATATGATGTAAACTAATTAATTACAAATCATAAATATATTTAGCTTCCCACTTCCACACCTTTTAATTTGGTCAATTGTTTAGCAAATTTGTATCTAATTCTTCTTTTTACTTTTAGTGAAGCTTCTTTGGGGTTAGCTTGAAAAAAGAATCTTTTATCTTTTAAGTAATATAAAGTGTCATTGTAAACAATAGAGCCTTTTTTGCCGTCAATCCAACCCGATGCTGCTATTTTGTATTTTGAACGTCTTCCCATTGTGTCCAAAACAAATTTGAAAGTAGAACTGTCTCCTTGTTTAAAAATAATCTCTTGTACTAGGCTATCGTCTTTTACACAAACACAAGGAGTATTTCTTTTTATTTTTATTCTACGATATTTTAATACCCTAACTTCTCTAAGGTTAGTAGTATCGGTAATAACAACAGTGTCTGTTAATTCTCTTTGTAAAATAATGGTATGAGAATTATAAAACTGAACATCTTTTATATCCACACCCTGTATTTCTACATGATGCTTTAACTCTGGAGTAAAATAGACTTTACAAGCAGGTATTAGAAATAATATTGATAACAATAATAAAAGTGTTTTTTTTGATTTCATTCAACAAAATTGATTATATTTATTGATATATAGTATAAAGTTCAAAGATATAATATTTATTATTTAATAGAAAAAAAAACACTGTTTTTTTTCTGTTTTTTTTACTTTCACCTTTTTTTTATAAATATCAAAGTGAATTTACATTTTACTATTTTACAAATAAAAGCAAAGAATTTGATTTTTTCAAATAAAGTAGGGTAACAAAAAGTAAACATTCTATAAAAATGGCAATAAACAATTAGCATTGAGTGCATTATTTGACTTTATCTCACCCTAAGCCATAAAAGTTCTGAAGTTTTGAAATTATGAAGTTTTGGGTAGTCCCCCATATAACAGTATTAATCTAATTACCAAACGCTTACAGAGGAGTATGTGTTTTTCATATTTT
>JAOZQN010000872.1 GCA_029932195.1 Bacteroidales bacterium
GCCGTTTTTGTAATATATTCACAACCAGCTAATTACAACTCCGAAACTTCAGTATGTAAAATAAAAACTTGTAAAATAAAGACTAAAGATGCTCCGAAACTTCAGTTAATAATTGTCAATTTTATCCTATTTTGGTAATTATATTTATAACTCTTTTATTATGAGATAATTACACTGTTGTTTTAAACGAATAAAAGTAAAAATATTTTATAAGTTATTGATAATCAGTGCAAAATGAAAGCAGGAATTTTAGTTAATTATTCATTAAATAAATTAACAACTTCTTCTTCTGTTAGTGCTATATTATATATTTTTACATCGTCAATTTTTCCACTAAAAGGATACCAAGAGTCAGAAAACTTACCTATGAATAAATTTTCATCATTTGCAATTGAAAAATCTACATCAATATCTTCGGTTGTATTCATTAACTCTCCATTTACATAACTTCTTGCCTGTGTATTATCAATAACATAAACGATATGTATCCAGTCATTGCTTTCTACTGTTCCAATACCAATACTAAATTTAGGATCTGTGTAGGCATTATTAACTAAATAGCCTCCATAAACACCGTCTTGCATATTATTAAAACATACAAAACCGTGTCTATCGTGATCTTTAGCTAAGATACATGAAAAATCATTTGTATTAGCTTCTATCCACATTGATATTGTTAATGTTTTATCAAATTGTAGGCTTTGATTATTTGGAATTTCTATACAATTATTTTGCCCGTTAAATAAATATGCAGAATTTGCAATACCACTTCTATCTGTAGTTAGAGTTGCTCCATTTACAATTCCATTATTTTCATTTGGACTTTCATCATTTGCATTTCCATTGAATGGATAGTGTGCTACCATTCCACCTCCTATAGGAATAATAATGATTGATTTATCTCCTCCATTTGACTTAATGAATATCTCATTTTCATAATTAGTTGGTATGTTTTCTTCATCTATACTCACAGTTATTTCTTGTTCGTTTGTTCCTTCAGTAGGATTAATCGTAAGCCAGTCTTGTGAATACTCAATTGTCCAATTTAAGTCTTCGCTGTTAGATAAGTTTGAAATTGTGAATGTTTTAACATTTTCATCTTCTCTGAAAAAAAGTGTTTCATGTGAAATAGAAATTAGAGCTTGAGATGGAATTGTTTTATTTTTAAGACATCTAACAGACAAACCATATTCTACATGTAATTCAAAAAACCAAGCATATTTATCTTCTGCAAAAATTGACATCATTTTTGCATTTGAGCCAAAATCAGAGCACCACCAATATCCTATTTTTGAAAGATCTTCAAAATTTAACTCTTCAGAACCTGAAATACATGTTTGGATCCCTCCAGGCTTAGCATTAAAATCATATTGATTTGTTCCGTTTCCATTATCGTACCAATCTTCTGTAGATTTTAGTCTATTTCCTGCAATACTTTGTCCGCCAACATAATTAAAGAGTTCGTTCCATTCTGCCTCAGATGGAATGTGCCATCCAATTGGGCAAACACCCTGAGTATTACTTGGATTTAAGGAGTCAGACAATCCTTTTGTTGCCGTTGTCCATGTATATAATGCTCCATATCCACTGAATATGTCGTTGTTATAGAAGCAATAGGCATTATCTGCACTATCTAAATTTGCCCAACCAGGATTACTTGTAATATAATCTATAGGTGTGCCATCTGAATAGTGAGTTACTTTTAAGTTTTCTGCCATCCATATTTGCTCTCCTATTTCTACGATTTTATAAGTATTTCTATCATAATCTATAAGAAAATGGTTGTATCAATAATACCAAGTAATTCTGTATTTATGTAATCAGGGTTATCTTCTTTATTACA
>JAOZQN010000873.1 GCA_029932195.1 Bacteroidales bacterium
CAGGTGTGAGAGGTGCATCGGCTACTTGTTGGTAGCCGACCGCCTACTCGATTAAAAACTTTTTTTTTATCACAGCAATAAAAACCATTTTAGAGGAATTATTGCAATATCTTTTTCATATTTAATATCATTTGCTTCTGCATTTATTATTATGCCGTATTTGTATTTTGTATTGCTTTCTGTTATTTGCTTTATTGATTTTTTATTTGTCCCAACTTCAATTAATATTGGGACTGGTAGTGTTTCAATTACAAAGTCTGGATTTTTGCCTTTTTTTTGACTTGAAAATGATAACATAGCATTATTATAAAATCGTCGTAAATACATTACTACAATATCTTCATATAATTTAGAATAAAGTTGTTTGTTTTCTTCAAACATTTTGGAATGCAATGCCAAACGCACCGAAGGCGACATAAAAAATGCTTTTTTATTTTTATTTATTTTTGTATCGTATCCGCCAAAAGGTAAAAGGATGTTCAATAATTCGGCTTTTTCAAGAATATCAAGATTTTCGTTTATTTCTTCTGTTGAAATTCCTATTGCCTGACTTAATGATTGTAAATTTATTTCATCTGAACCGGCTAATCGCAAAAGTAATTTTTCTGAATTTTTATAGGTGTAATTTTTACGTGTAATTTTAGGAATGTCTTCGGTTATTACACGTCTGAATAATTTTTCTGTTTCTCTCAATACGATTTCTTGACTATCAATTTTCGTAAAACGTGTTATGTTGTGAATTTTTATATATTTTAATATTAATTCATTAGGATTTTTCAAAGAACTATAAAATTCTGTTATTTGGGGAATTACTGTTGTTATTTTTTCTTTAAGTTCATCTATATTTTCTGAAAAAAACAAGGCACTTTTTAATTTGTTTTTTATTTCCTGTTCGTCAGCAAGTTGTTTGTTTTTTGCGATTGTTACATATTCAGTAAATTGCAATGGATATGTGTGTAAAATGTGCATTCTCGTTGCAAGGTCAGCTGTTGTTTGTAATAAAAGTGCTGAACTTCCTGTGCAAATAATAAAAGCATCAATGCTGTCAAAAAGTATTTTTAATCTTTTACTCCAACGAGGGTCTTCGTGAACTTCATCAAAAAGCAAAACTGTTTGTTCTTCGAATTTAGGCATTTCTTCCATCGTTTCAGATAATTCTCTAATATTTATTCCCTTATCTATTAATAGTTCTACATTAAAAAAATAAATATCGTTGTTAAGATTATTTTCATAAATATATTTTGCTGTTTGCCAAAGAAGTGTAGTTTTTCCTGTTCCACGTAAACCAGACAAACCAAGCATACGTGGATGCACCCAGTTTGTAAAATAACCTTTTGATATTTCTTTAAGAATTTTTAAATCTGCACGTGGTTGAAAATGTTCTTTTTTAAGCAACCGTTTTAAATTCTTTTCAATATCCGAAAGTGTTACTTTTGATTTGTTTATTATTTCTTCTATTTTATTCATTTTGTTTATTTATAGTAATATATTTAGTTGTTTTTTTTCATCACAGCGAAAAAATCAAACTGTAAAAAAGCGAATAATTTTTATCATATCCGCTTTTTTAAGATTTATTCTTTCACTATTTTAGTTGTAAATATCTCATTATCCGTTTGAATTTTGATAATATAAATACCACTTTTAAAACATGATAAATCAATCATTGAGTTTTGACTAACTGCACTTTTTTCAATTATCGTCTTGCCTGTTATATCGGAAATTATTATTTGTTGAATATTTTTATTTGCAAATTCAAAGTTTATTATTCCATTTGTAGGGTTTGGAGATACAATAACTGAAGTTTCGGAGTTTGTAAATTCTTTATTTAAAGCTCATTATTAA
>JAOZQN010000302.1 GCA_029932195.1 Bacteroidales bacterium
TGCATAGATTTAAAACACTGTCAGACAGCTCACGAAACAATAAAACTAACAAAAATCAAACGTCCAGTTATTGTTTTAGTCTTTAACACACAGTTGTTTACACTAATTTAATCAACTCATGTTTTGAGGTCTGAATTAATGAGAACGTATATGGAACAGATAAAAATTACCAATTATCAGGGAAACAGACAATAAATATTGAATTAAATCCTCATACTAATTTCATTACAAAGGGAGAGTTTAACTCAACAACTTCTGGTAATATTAATTTACAATAAAGAAAATGAGCAACTTGACAACCCAATTATTTATACTACAATATCAACTTATGATGTGATAAAAAAATAAGATATTTCATTCTGAAAGATTATAAAATGAACAACGAAATATTAATATATAAGACCGAAGACGGAAAAATACATATTGAAACTCATTTTGAGAATGAGTCTGTTTGGCTTTCAATTGATAAAATTGCCGAGCTTTTTCAACGGGACAGAAGTGTAATAAGCAGACATATAAAAAATATTTTTACAGAAGAAGAATTAGAAGAGCAACTGGTATGTGCAGATTTTGCACACACCACTCAACATGGTGCAATACAGGACAAAACTCAAACAAAGAAAGTTAAATATTACAATCTTGATGTAATAATATCAGTTGGTTACAGAGTGAAATCTCATCGTGGTGTTCATTTCAGAAAGTGGGCTACGGCACTTATCAAAGAATATTTGATTAAAGGTTTTGCAATGAATGATGAGTTGTTGAAACAAGCAGGTGGCGGAAATTATTTTGACGAACTTCTGGCTCGAATTAGAGACATACGAAGTTCCGAAAAAGTTTTTTGGCGAAAAGTATTAGATATTTATGCCACAAGTATTGATTATGACCCAAAAACAGAACACTCAGTAATTTTTTTTAAAACAGTGCAAAATAAAATGCACTGGGCTTCACATGGAGAAACAGTAGCAGAAACTATTTATAGCAGAGTTAATTCTAAAAAAAAACATTTGGGATTAACAAATTTCAAAGGAGAAATACCAGTTAAGAAAGAAACTGAAATCGCTAAAAACTATTTAAACGAAGATGAATTAAACATTCTAAACAGACTGGTAACAGCTTTTTTGGAAATTGCAGAAATTCAAGCAATGAATCAAATACCAATGTATATGACCGATTGGGCTAAGCAACTGGATACTTTCTTGGCAATGACAAATAAAGAAATATTACAACATTCAGGTTCAATAAGTCATAAACAGGCAATTGAAAAAGCTCATATTGAATATTCTAAATACAAAGGAAAAATTAAAAACAGATTATCACAAGTTGAAACAGATTTTATGAAACAAATTGAAGATAACACAAAAAGATTGAAAAAGTAAGTATATCATTTTCTTGGAAATCACTGTAATTTTTTTTTTTTTGCCTTGTGGAGCGAAGCGGAACAAGGCAAAAAAAAATACAGTGCTTCCAAGAAGTTCCCGAAATGAAAACATTTCACATCATTGTAGAGCATACGGGTTGTAAAATTTAGAGTAATTTCTAACTTTTTGATATGGTGCGTAATTACTCCCCCTCAACTTTTCAATGTGAGCCATATGAGGGCGTTACATGTTACATATAATTCGTAAAGACGTGATTTATCACGTCTTCATGTAGAGATATATTACGTTTATTTGCAGAGTAAGACGTGATAAAATCACGTTTCTACGGGATTTTTTGATATGAATTCCCCCAGTATGTTACACACTCAAATGATTTTGCACCTTTGGTGCTTAAGTGTCTTATTATTAGTTGTTTTTAAGTTCGTAAAATAGAATTAAGTATTCATTTTTAAATTAATGTTTCATAAATTTCTTAATTTAACAAAAACAACCTGTGTAACAAAAAAAAGAGTTTTAACTAAATTATTAATTTAAAACCAGCTAAAAATGGAAAATATAAAAATAGAACTCTCATTAGATGAGATAAATCTTATTATTGAAGCACTTGGTAAACAGCCATTTGTAAATGTTTATAAGTTAATAGAAAAACTACATTTAGAAGCTAAAAAACAAATAGATAAGAAGTAAAAAAAAAGCCCACCCCCAGCCCCTCCCGAGGGGAGGGGTTGGGGGTGGGCTCTATAATTTTTAAGAAAATGCAAGAACAAAACTCAATAACTCAAATAGAACCAACAAACGATATTCTTGATTATGCCTTTTTAAGGCAAGTTGGTATAGAAGAGATACAAAATCTCGCAGGTAAGGTGTGGACAGATTACAACTACCACGACCCTGGAATTACTATATTAGAAACTCTTGCTTTTGCTCTCACCGAGTTGGGTTACAAGTCCCGCTACTCGGTAGAGGATATTCTTGCAACAGATGGTTCTAAAATAAAGGATACACTATTTCCTCCTTCGGAAATATTATCTTCAACGCCAGTTACAACAACCGACTTCCACAAAATAGTATTGGATATAGATGGAGTAAAAGATGTAATATTTTATCCCTCAAAAAAATATCCCGAATTTATTGGAATATACGATATTAATATAGAGCTTTTTCCTGAATATGATAATAAGCGAGACAAAGAAAAAATAAGGAATCTTGTATTTGAGACCGTCCACCTGAACCGTAATTTATGTGAAGATTTTTATGAAATTAATTTTATAGAACACGAACCAGTTGTGTTTGAGTTAGATGTAAGCGTTAATGACAAACAAGACTTAGAAGACATATATATAGAAATATACGAAGAACTTTTTGAATATATTTCGCCTACACCAAAATTTAAAACGCTTCAAGACATGCTTGATGCAAACATAGATATTGATGATATTTATGACGGACCATTCCTGAAAAGTGGATTCCTTACCAATGACGAGTTTGAAAGGTTAGACGAACGAAATGTAATATCGGCTTCTGATATTGTGCATTTTATAATGGATATAGAAGGTATAGAAATGATAAATACCTTAAATATTATTGATAAAGATGGAGTAAAACATCAATGGTTACAGTCGGTAGAAAAAGGAAAGGCTTTTGAAATAGATACAAAAAAAACAAAAATAAGATTTTTTAAATTCGGTAAAGCCGTTAATCTAAAAGACGATTTAACACAAGAAATAAATAAAATAGAACAAAGGGAAGATAATCGTTTGAAGTTCAAGAAATTAACATTCACTAAAAAAGTGGGAACATTTAGAAATCTGAGTCATTTTAATACTATTCAAAATGATTTTCCGCAAATATATGGAATTGGAGAACTTGGGTTGCCAACATCTGAAACAAACAAACGAAAGGGACAGGCAAAACAGCTCAAAGCATACCTCCTCTTTTTTGAACAAATACTTACTAATTTTTATGCTCAGCTTGCTAATTTGAACAGTGTTTTTTCAATTAATACAATTTTTAACACTTATTACGGACAGCCAATATTAGATATTACTGGTGTAGAGGCACTTTACAAACCATTTATTATTGATTGTATAAAGAAAAATATAGATATAAGTAATCCTAAAATATTAAAAGCTAGATGGAAAAAAAATCTCAGACCGCAAGGGCAATTAATAGACATGGTTTTGAGAGATATTATTGAAAACAAAGAAACTTTTTACGACAGAAGACACAGAGTATTAGACCATCTCCTGGCAAGAGTATCGT
Organism: Bacteroidales bacterium; assembly: GCA_029932195.1. GTDB lineage: Bacteria > Bacteroidota > Bacteroidia > Bacteroidales > JAOZQN01 > JAOZQN01. Next base: position 3,645 of record JAOZQN010000302.1, read on the forward strand.
TTAATTATTCCGACTATTTTTACGATATTGAAGTTGGAGACACAAAAATAATTAGGCACAAAACAAAATTATTAAAAAACTATATAGAGCTGAGCAAAGAGAGGAATAAAGCACAATTTATGCTTAATAAAAAAATAAAAGGTGCAAATAAAACTTCTGGATTAGAGTTTAGAATAAAAAGTTTTTTGAGCTTGTCGGGTAGTTCTGATAAATTTCCTTTCAAGTTTTACAAGAAAATGCTCTCTATAGATAAATCAGAAGACAGTAAGAATAATAATTCTGAATATTCTTTGTCTTTTACAAATACAACAAAGGAGCAATTGATAAGAGATGCCTTTAAGTATGCTTCAAAAATGAAGAGTTATGTCTATAAAGACAATAAAATCCAACTTATAGATGAAAATCAAAAACAATTGGCTGTTATAAATAGAGACGATTTGAAAGAAACCGATCTGAAAAAAATCTCACTCAAGCTATCTGCCCATTTTGGTAAAATATCGGCAAAATCAGAAGCTATATTTGTGATAGAAAGACTTTTATACAGACCTCACCCAAAAATGAAATATTTTTCTTTCCGCATATTAGACGAAGGCGAGAATATTTTATACATAAACAAAGGTTATCTTGAATTAGATGAGAGAAAGCAAAAAGTAGAAGAAATTATTAAATGTGGAAAAGAAAGAGAAAATTATACAATAAAAACGGTATTTAAGCAATTTAAAATAATTATTAACAACGGAAACAAGCAAGAACTTGTAACAAGTCATCGCTTTTTTAATACAAAAGACGAAGTTGAAAGTGAAATAAAAAGTCAATTAAAATATTTTAACGATATTGAAGCGGGTTTAATTTCTTTTGACGATAGTATTAAATTTTACACAAAACATTATGATTTATATAATCTAATAAATAATCCGTATTCATTTATTTTAACTATTTTGATACCAGATTGGCCTGGACGATTTCAGAATGAAGTTTTTAAATCGCATCTTATCAGTGTTATAGAAAAAGAAATACCAGCACATATTCTTACTGATATAAAAATTGTAAGTTTAGATAAGTTAATTGCAGTAACTGATTTATGCACCAGTTATCAAAATATTTTAGGTTCAGAAAAACCAGACTATTCAAAATTAGAAGAAATTTCAGATGAATTATTTGGTCATTTTATAGGAGTAACCCAAAAAACAGATGCAACTATTGAATAGTGTTATAATCTTAAAGCAAATTAGAATAGAGACTTATAAGTAGTTAACCATATACAAACGCCACTTTTTAAGGTCAATTTTAGCATTATGCTTCGTTAAAAAAGATTACCATATAAGCAATATGCAAATATTTTTTGCCTTGCCTAATACAAAAATAGCCTCTTAAGAAGTGCCGTTTATATATGATTACCTACTTATGTCTTTTTATTAACCATTTTAAATTCTAAAATCATGAAAACAAAATATTCTATTTTATTGTTATTTTCGTTACTTGTTCTTTTTTCTAATTGTAGAAAAGACGAAAATATTAAGCCAGACTTTAGTTGGGAGGTTATTGGAGAGGCAAGAGACGGAGTAACAATTAAGTTTACTGATGCTTCAAGTATGGATGGAAATATAGAAAATTTCAATTATACTTGGGATTTTGGCGATAATTCTATTGGAGGAAATACAACAGCCAACTCTCCAGAACACAAATACGAATTAGGAGGTTTTATTGAAGTATCATTAACAATAAAAGGAGAGCGTAGTGAAGAAACTGTCCGGAAAAAAGTAACAATACCTGGAATGATTGCTGCTTTTGATGCAGAAGTGAGAGACTTAAATATTGTTACAATAACTAATAATTCCATAAATTATGGTGGCGACGATACTAAGTTTTATTGGGATATGGGAGACAACGAAATATTAACTACTCAAGATGCCTCTTTTGAGCATGTGTATTCCAGTGCAGGTGATTATAAAATAAATTTAAGAATAGAAAGAGGAAACGAAAGAGCACTTGCTGCCAAATCAATAACTGTTTCAGATTTTACGGTAGATTTTGATGTCCATGTAATTAGTTTAAACGAGATAGAAATAGAAGATAAAACTCTAAATGTATTTGGCGAAACAGCAGCACTTCATATAGACTTTGGTGATGGAACTGTTTATGATAGCCCCTATGCCTTTATTCCCGCAAGAGTTCCAAAAACCTACGACAAAAGCGGGAATTATCAAATTACTTACACCATAAAAAGAGGAATGGAACAAGGAGTGGCTATAAAAACTATTGCTATCTCCGATTTTCTTGTAGATTTTAACTTAGTAAAAAGTTTAATAAACACTTTTAGTGTAAGCGATAATTCAGATGATTTATTTGGAGACTACCTAATATCTATTGATTTTGGAGATGGCACAAACCCTGTTACTTATGATAATAGTAACTATGAACCTTACATAAAAACGTATGAACATGCAGGTAATTTCTTGATAAATTATACAATAAATAGAGGAGCAGAAATAGGATACAAAACGAGAAGTGCTTATATTGAAAACATTAATGCAGGATTTAATTTAATCCAACAAGGAGGAACTCCTAATAATTTTATATTATCAGATAATTCTTTGAATTTATTTGGCATTGAAAGTGAGATAGTTACTGTTGATTTTGGAGATGGAACAGCTCCAGAGACTTTTTCATTACCTTTTGATGATTATTTAAAAACATATAACAACGGTGGAACTTTTAATATAACCTATAATGTAAAAAGAGGATATGAAAGTAGTACGGCTGTAAAAACAGTTACAGTAAACAATTTAATTGCAGATTTTAATTTTGTTTATAGCACCGATAATATGATTGTTTTAACCGATGCTTCCCTAAATCTTATAGGAGGCGAAACTGTATTAATTGATTATGGAGACGGAATAACTGAAACTATTGAATTACCTTTCGCTTCTACAGACCATACTTATGACAGTGGTGGTAGTTATAATGTTACCTATACTGTAAGTAGAGGTGATGAAGTAAGCACTAAAACAAAAACAGTTTCAATAGGTCAACTAACTGCCAATTTTGATCTTACTCAAGGAACAGAAACAAATATTAATGTATTTAACATATTAGATTTATCAACTAACACGGTAGGAGACGAAATAATTGAAATAGATTTTGGAGACGGCACAACTGAAAATATTACTTTAGGAGGTGTTTACGAAAAAACATATGAGAATGGAGGAAGCTATAACATGGTTTACACTGTGAGCAATGCAAACCACAGCGATACTAAAATAGAACAAATAACATTACCCAGTATATCTGCAATTTATACTTATACACAAACAATAGATGAATATTCTTATGACTTTTCAGTAGTCCAAAATCAACCATTTGGAAACATTGTCTATTTTTGGGATTTTGGTGATGGTGTAACTTCAGATTTACAGAATGTTAGCCATTCTTTTACAACTGGTGGTTCACACAATGTTACTTTAACTGTAACCAGAGGAACAGAATTTAGTCAGATGGTAAAAGTAATATCTATTGCAACTCTCGATGTGGATTTTAGTTTTAATATAGAGCCAGATTTAGAGACAGTAACTTTTACAGACCTCTCTTCAAATTTCTCAGATGGAGATGTGGTTAGTTGGGATTTTGGTGATGGAGAAACTTTAGTTTATAATATATCAGATGGCTGGCAAGAGACAATAACACATACATATTCTCAAGTTGGTAACTTTACAGTAATATTAGACTACATACAAGGTTTTGAAGATAATATTGTTACTAAAACAGTAAGTATTCCTGCCTTAAATCCAAATATTGGTATTAATGTAGCAGACGGAGCAACGGAAATGGATAAGGATTTTAATATTACTTATACAGATAATATGATTAATGCTACAGTTACTTGGGATTTTGGTGATGGAAATACAGAATCATACAACGTGCCAGGAGACCATGCTACCAATTATGTTGTCCCTCACACATACGCTTCGGGAGGAACTTATTGGGTTACCTTAACCGTAGAACAAGGAGCAGAAGTTGTTACAGCAAACAGAACAGTTGAAATAGTGGAAGTAGCACCAATGGTTGCTAAATTTACATATCCAGTTCCAATTCTTGTTCAG
>JAOZQN010000303.1 GCA_029932195.1 Bacteroidales bacterium
ATTGGTTATTAGATAATTTGCTGTATTTTCTAATAATGATTGTCTAACTTTTATATCGTCTTCTAACCATTCTAATATTGTATCTTGAAAAATTGTTTTAATTTCATAGTTGGGAATAGCAAGTTCATATTTTTTACGTGATATTTCATTTCTTATTGTTAAATACCCACTATAAGCTAACAAAGTCCATAATAATTTCTTTTTTTTATCTAAGTTAGGAAAAACAAAATTTGCTTCCAAGTCTTTTTTTATGGTTTCGCCATTTATCAATGCCAATATTTCTTCTCTAATACTTTCTGCATTTTTCTTTTTTATTTGTTCTTTTATTAATTCGTTGGCACTGGTATTTGTCCAGAATGGTTTAAAGCCTTCGCTTGTTGCGAGAACATAATTTAAGATAGACCAGGGATTGTAAATATTGGTAGTTTTTCCAAATTTATATCCATTATACCATTTTTTTATTTGCGAATATTTTGTATCTACCTTAAAATCAATTATAATTTGTTTAACTTCTTCTTCTGTAAAACCAAATTTATCGGAAAATTTATTGTCAAGTATTGAGTAAACACTAATATTATTTAATCCTGAAAAAATGCTTTCTTTTGATACTCTGAGTATTCCAGTAATTATTCCCTTGTAAAGATTGGAATTATCTTTAAATGCTCCGCTCAGCAAATTTCGCATAAAAGGAACAACTTTATCATAAAACTTTTTATATCCTGCTTGTATTGGTGCATCATATTCGTCAATTAGAATTACAACTTTTTGTTGGTGGTATCTTTGCAAAAATTCACTTAATTGTTTCAAACTTATTTCAAAATCAAATTCATCTGCATTTCTGTTAATTAATTTTGTAAATATATCTTTTTCATCTGCAAATAACATATCGCCTTCTTGCAAATACCTATGTTGCTTATATGCTTTTGAAATTTCTAATTTTATATGATTAAGGGTTCTTTCCCAAGTTTCTGCTTTTGCATCTTTAAAGGTTAAATATATTACAGGATATTTACAGCAATGCCGTTTTATATCTTCTCCTGTTTGCCAAATTTTTAAATCTTTAAATAAGTTTTTGTTTTCGGGCTCGTTTTTATCAAAAAAGTAGCGTAGCATTGATAAATTCAATGTTTTTCCAAACCTACGAGGACGAGGAAGTAACAAAACGGCTTTCTCTGCCTCTATTATTTCTTCTATAAATAATGTTTTATCTACAAAATAGTTGTTGTTTTGGATTATATCTTTAAAATCGGAATGTCCAAGATTTAATTTGTTTCTTTCTTGCATCTTTTTAAGTTTTAATTGTAAATAATTGTCTTAACCATGATTAGCTTGATTTAAGGATTTTTTGATTACACAAAAAAATCAATGCTGTCTTGTATTGATAGATACAGAAATTCAAACAACTTCCTCACTACCAAAAACATAGACTTACATGGACTAATTATTTTAGGCGTTTTTCACGAGTGCCAAGTGCCTATCGGCATCGTTACTTTTGAAATTTTAAAATGCTCATTTACAGAGGTAAACTTCAATTCTAAAATATCAAAAAAGCCTTGAATTTGACACTCGTGAAAAACGCCTTATTTTATTATAATTTGATACAATTTTATCAATTAATGAGTCCACTCCGAAAAGCATCTTTTTACCAAACTCGGCGTTGGATACAAATTTTAAAATACTCATTTACAATAAGTGCAATGAGACATGCTCATTGTGTTTATAAAATCCGTATCCGCCCTGATTTTGGCAAAAATACACTTCTCGGAATAGACTCAAAATTCTCATTTACAAGAGTAAACTCAAATATTAAAACCTTGATATTTGAGTTTTAGGAATCCCCCATCAGTAAAAACTACCATACACCATAACAACCAAGCAATTGAATGATTTTAGATTAATTTCTAATTGCATTTATAACATTCATTCTCAGTATTTTAATAATTGGATATATCATTGTTACAAGCACAATAAAGAGAACTACAATGGCTTGATTAAAAAAGTAGGTATCGAAAAGCTCCATTGGCATAACGGGCTCTACATTAAATTGTTCCATTGCTTCTGCCATTTCACCTGTTAGCCTTGCGGGAAAATAATGCCCAAGCAAAATCATTGGTGCGGCAGCAACTCCTCCTGATACAACTCCCAGTAAACCAATAAAAATCATTTCAAGAGTTACTATTATTGCGAGCTTAAATTTTTTCATGCCAATTGCTATCATAACTCCGAGTTCACGTTTTCGTTCGGCAACCATCATTAGGACTGTTCCAAAAACACCAAATGCTATAATTAAATACAATATAAAAACCATCATCTGGCCACTCACATTATCAGATTCTATTTGTTGCACAAGAGCTTTATTGCTTTTTTTCCAGAAAACAACAGATAAATTTTCGTCATTAATTGCAGTTTCAAGCTCTCCTACCACAGTATTTATTTTTTTGTCGCTATTTGCTTTTATGGTTATTTTTTCGGAAGTATTTATAGCTATAAAATTCACATAAAAAGTTGTATCAGTCATATTATCGGCAACTTGATATGCTGCTAAAAGATTTTGAGCATTTTTTAAGGTCATATAAATTGCAGTATTGTTAAAGTCAAGACTTGGGAATTTCAAAAATCCTTTTATACGATATTTTCCTACGGCACTCGCCCCGTGATAGCCTTGTCCCATAACAATTATGCTGTCGCCAACTTGCAAATTAAGAAAGGTCGCAAGCCTAAATCCTATAACTACGCTATTGTCGTTTTGTGAAAGATATTCACCCTCAAGATTTAAAGCCTCCTCTATAATTGATGAGAATTGTTTTAGCTTTTTGCCTGTTAATTTTAGCTCATAATTTAAGTCTATAAAATCTTTAAAATACTTGCCTTCAAGTTTTTCTATTTTTTCTATAATCTTATCAAAATCAGACCTATCTTTATCAGAAACATCTGTTTTTTTTAGCTTTTCAATAGCTTTTTCCGAAACATGGATATTTACTATTTTTTCTGCTATTTTTGTTAGTTCGTTGGCTTTTTGTGGATTTACACCAAGAACAAATCCTATTTTAGAACTTTCGCCCGAAGAGGCAAGCAAACCTGATTGCAAACGTGCATCGTAACTAACAATTTTTTCGTCGTCTTCAATTATTTTTCGCAAATCTTCGCTAAAAGCCATTGAATTATTAATATTTGGGTCTTTGAAATAATCTTTTTGCTGAATTTGCAGATGTCCCGAATATGACTCTATCACACTATTAATCATATTGGTATAACTTCCAAGTTGGAACGACCTCATTATTACAGCAAAAAACATCGCAAAAAATATTGATGCAGCAGTAATCAACGTTCGTCTTTTGTTTCTCCAAATATTTCGCCAAGCAAGTTTTAGATATTCTTTCATAAAAAGTTCTGTGTTTTTAATGTTGAATTTTTAACTGGGAGTATTTCAAGTTACCTTGGGAACTTGAAACGTGTAACATGCAGTTATGTCTCCGCAATATGTTACACGTTCATAAGAATTGTCTATTTTTGAGGAAATCTAATATTCTCTCCTTTTTTCATGTTTTGTTGTGTGAAAAAAGTTTTATCTACTTTTACATCAAAAATTATTTTGTCAATAATCATTATTGTTCGCTGGTCTGGTTCGTCTTCAGGTATAATTTCAAATTTGGTGGGAATTTCTCTGCCGTCCATTACTTTTATTTGTGAGGCGAGTTCTGTTTTTATAAGATAATTATCGTCGTCGTAATATTCTGTTTTTAGCTGTAAATAACCGTCTTTACTAATCCATTTTATTTGTTTGCCCCAGACTATTGCCGATGTTTTTTTGGGGATACATTCTATTTTATAACAATCTTTTCCCGAAACAGTTTCCGAACCAATAATTTTGTGGTCATAATCTACCACTATGGAACTTTCGTCAAGCAATTCGTCGTTGGAATAGTCCGACCCCATCCAGCCTTGCGATTTCATTGATGAACCAATTTTTATTACACTTCTTATTTTAGGATTCCAACTCCACATTTCATTTTCTACCATCAAAAATGACTGTCCTTTTTCTCTTGCCGGTGAGGTAATTAGCAAAAGTGAATAGTCCGAGCCTTTGGAACAAGATTTCATGGACATAGACCTGCTCCAAGTTGGACGAACTATTTTCATTGTCATTTCGGCATACTGAGTTTCTCCCTGCATTAGCTCGTTTGATTTTTGCAATATCTCCTTAGCATCTTGTGCAGACAACGAGATACTGATAAAAAATATACTCAAAAATAGGATTAAATTTTTCATGTTTTTTTTAGTTACTTAGTTTTAATTAATTACAGAAAAGGACTTTTACTGCTTGTAGATTTATATAAATTTGTCTTAAATCAGTTATATCTAAACATTCATAACCTTTGGAAACAAAATATTCGTAATTTCCTGCTTCTAATTTTTCTAAGATAATAAAATACCAGTTTGCTCCTACTACAAATACTCCTTGCGACTGTTTTGATTTATTGAGTTCTATTGCAACAAGCATTTCTGCAAGTATTTGAAATTCAGGATTTTTATCTGAATGTGAGCGTTTAAATTCTTGCAGAAAAAAGTATGGTTTTTTGGGTTCTACTGTTCCTTTGGCAAGCATAAAATCTGTTTTACCTTTGAAAAGAACACCATTTACTTCAGCAGAAAGTGAATATTCATACCAGTCTTTTATATCATCGAAAAAATAATCTACTTTATTTAGAAGGCTACTTATAAATTTCATTTTTAATTGCTCTTCGTTGTATGAGTGCAAAAATAATCTGTTTTTTTCTATTAATGTTTGCAAATACACCTCTTCTGTTTCAGATAAATCATATTTAAAAGCAAACCAATTATCAAATTTATTTTTGTCATACTTCTTTTCTATATCAACAATTTCTTCTAATTCAGTAAACGTTGCATTTCTGAATGTTATTTCTGTTATTTTTGTTATTTTTGTTTTCATTATTATAAAATTAAATTTATGAAAAAAAGATATTACAAAGATAAAAAAAAATTTAATAAAAATTTTTTTTCAAAAAAAATAGTGAGCATCTTGTTGCAAAAACCAACAAAACAACTCACTATTCACCCCCTAAATATATGAAAAAAACTATTTTTTTATAAATTTCTTTACAAACACCCCCCATTCAGTGTTAAAAGAAATATAATATATTCCTATTTCTAAATCATTTACAGAAATTTCTTTATTATTATTACCTATTGAGTATTTTGTTTCAATTCCTTGTTTTACTAATTTTCCCTCTGTATTATAAATTTGATAATTGAAAGAAGTATTTTGTTTGGTAACAATATCAATACTTAAAATATCTGTTACAGGATTTGGATAGATATTTTTAACAGACATTTGTGTTGTAAGTGGTTGAATTTCTTTAATGTCGGTAACATCGTCCAAAGGAAATATACTATAATAAATTTCATTATCATCACCATCGTATGCGGCATAAAATGCTATCACATTGTTTTCGGTAGCCAGTATTTGATAATATTCATTTACGCTGTAGGCATCAAAATAATTGAACGATGTTTCTGTAATACTATTTTCCGAAAAATGTTGTCCTCCATTTACTGATACTCCTACATAATAATGATTTTCGTTTGTATTCTCGTTTATTTCGCCATCTCTGTTATCATAATAACCTACTACAATTATTCCTTTTGGATTTACATATATTGTTGGTCTGTGATGAAATTCGCCATCTTTTGGAACTTCGGAATGTATTTTTTGTGGTTCAGACCAAGTTGTGCCATCATCATCGGAGTAGGATAAAAATATATCTACTTTATATTCATACTCTAAATCGTTGGAGTTCCATACTACGTATAATCGGTCTTTGTAAGGGCTACTACTACAGGTGTCTATGGCAATGTATGATGCAGGATATAATCTTTCATACATTCTTGGAGCATCTGCTGGTGCACTAAGTCCAAGACCTTTAAAATTAGCTACCTCTACTCTTGCAATATAGTTTGCCTCCGACCATGTTTCGCCTTGATTGTCCGATTTATAATGTGTTAAAAATTCTTTATCGTCTGGGTAAACATTAAAGTTTGGAACAACTACATGAATATCTCCATCTGCATCAACGGCAAGTGAACCGAGTGTTGCTTGTAGGCTGTCTGTATGTGGAATAAGTGTTTTACTGCCAAATTCAGTCCCGTCTTCTTGCAAAGTTCTAATAAAAAATTGTTCTAATCCAGTGTCGTAATTTCCCGACTCGTCAAATTCTGTTGCTGTCATATAAATTTTGTCTGATTGAGTGTCGGCTGCCATCCATTGTTTATCTGCCCAAATACCAGACGCTACTCCCGTGGGCATAATGCCTTCGTTGGAGCAAACTACATGCGTAATAATATCATGGTCGTTGTCGGCTCGTTGCCAAGTAGCTCCTTTGTCGGTTGATTTTGCATATACCATATAAATTTCGTAAGTATAATCAACTTTAGTTTCTATATTTAAAATAACATAAATCCATGAAATATAAGCATTTCCAGAATTATCAAAAACAATAAGTGGGTCTCCTCCACCAATAATACTTTCTGTTGGTAAAAGATCTCTCGGAACAAAATTAATTTCACTTTCGTTCCATGTTTCCCCAAAATTTTCGGTAAAATACAGTTGCATAGATGCTGTAACAAGTTGAATTTGCAACCACGAGACAATTATATTATTGGTATCAAGTGGATTTATTGCGGCATGGACTTCTACGTCTTTATAATCATTTTCGGAAGGAAATATAAAATCTTTATTTTTCTGATATTCTTGATGTTTTTTTACTTTTTCGGGAGAAATACGAAATTTGTCGTCAATAGGACGTGTAATTTTATTCTCTTGGGCATAAGTTCCAAAGATAAAACTGAACAAAAATATGAGTAATATTATTTTTTCTTTTTTCATTATTTGTAATTTAAATTATAATGTATATTCGTGGTAACCACAACTTTGTCAAAGGTATTTTTATTGTTTAACTTTAGGTGGGTAACCAGATTTACGATTAGTTTACACCTAATATTATCAAGTGTAAACCAATCGTAAATCTACTTACTTATTGTAGAATAATTTTGTGAATTTCTACTTTGTCGTCAGAACTTATTTTTATTAAATAAATTCCTTTATTTTGATTAGACAAATCTACTGTTGTTATATCTATTCCACTAAAAATTTCCTTTCCTGTAATATCTGTAATTAAAACTTCTGAATTTGTTGCTTTTTCAATATTAATTATTCCTGTTGTTGGGTTTGGATAAATATTAGATACTGAGCTGTATTCATTTATAGAAACAGTACCTTCAAAAGCTTTTGCTACTCTTACTTTCTTAAATCCATTTGCTTCATCGCTTATGTAATAAATTGCAGGATAAGCTGTTCCTTCTACAAACCATTTATATTCATATTCTTTCACTGCATCTTCTCCTCCTTCTGGCATAAGCACCCATTCATCGCCCATATACATGTAGGCATCGCAGTTTAAGTAAGTTTTTAGTCTTAATGCGTCTTTTACTTCTCCGTTTGGTAGTGTTAAACTTCCTTCGGCATCTACTTCCCAAGTAAAATTTCCTTGTAATTGTAAAGGAACTTCTCCTGCTTCAGGTAGGTCTATTATTACATTATCATCATTACCAGACTCGCCATATTGTAATGAAGCACCAAAAAATGTTAGTGGAGTTTCCCAAATAAGAAACGAGTTTGCACTTTGGTTAATAAAACCATTTACGGCAAAACC
>JAOZQN010000304.1 GCA_029932195.1 Bacteroidales bacterium
AATATTTTTAACAATTTATAATTAATTGCTGTCCAACTTTAAGTGGGTAGCCAATTATTTCATTAATTAAATTTGAACATTTTGAATATGGAGAAAAAAATCAATGTATAAGTTTGGTCGAAAAACAAATGCGAATAAATAAAATAGCTACAATAAATTGGATTAATTCACTTTATATAAAATATTTTAATAATGAAGGAATATTTATAGGATTATTAAAAATTGTTGAATTTTTAAGTGTAGATTTTGGAGCAACGGGAACTACAATGGCAATAGCAGCATTACTTCATGAAAACGATGAGATTAAAGATGCAGGTGTTAGAATTTTTGAAAGCAATTACTCTATTGATGGATACAACATATTAAAAAGTATAAAAATTGAAACTGATTGGTTACAAGAATATATAAATCAAGTAATAATTGATATTAAATCAGAAATATGGGGTTATTAGTAAGAAGAATTAACAGGGCTAAATGGAATCAGAATAATATAGAAGATAAGGACGATGTTCAGGCTGATGCTATAACAGGTTGCTTAAGGACTTCAACAAATGACTTGTCTGTATGGAAAATAAAAGATGAAGCAGGTCTTAATGATGCGATATTAGCTTTAATAACAGGAAAACGGCAGGAAAAATTAAGCACACTGCATTATATATTAATTGATGAAAGTATTATTTCAGAAAAAGGACTAATTTTAAACAAAACAAATGGCGACACAGCTGTTTCAGAGTTAGTTGAAACCCACTTAGATATTTCTGAATTAACTTACAAAAAACTAGGTATTGTAAAATCAATAGTCTTAGATAGTATTAAAAGTAAACAAAGTTCTAGTTTTTCAAGAAAACAATTAAAAGAATTAATAACAGAAGCAATTAGTGGTGGTCGTTTAAAAAAAGAATCTTTAAATGAAAATTTAGTAAAAAAAGAAAAATTATAAAATAAAACTTACAAAAACTCACTAAAAAAGCCCCTAATCTAAAAAATTAGCGGCTTTTTTTGTCTCTAAAATATTTAAAATAAAAAAAATGTTTAACATTTTGATTAATAGTTATTTATTCTGTATGATAAAATATGTTAAAATTAAAAAATTTTGTTATTTTCAATAAATAATTTACTTTTGGAGATTAGCAAATCATGAGTTTTTGAAGTTACAACATTTTGAATTGGTTTACACCAGATAACAAAATTTCAAAACTTCATAAATTCAGAACTTCATAAATTCAGAACTTCATAAATTCAAAATTTCAAAACTTAAATAAAAATGAGCGTTTTAATTAACAAGCATTCAAGAGTTATTGTGCAAGGATTTACTGGCGGAGAAGGAACATTCCACGCAACACAAATGATGGAATACGGAACAAACATAGTAGGTGGAGTTACTCCTGGAAAAGGAGGAATTTTGCATTTAGAAAAACCAGTTTTTAATACAGTAAAAGAATCGGTAGAAAACGAAGGAGCAGATACTTCGGTAATTTTTGTGCCACCAGCATTTGCCGCAGACGCAATTATGGAAGCTGCAGACGCAGGAATAAAAACTATTGTAGCTATTTCGGAAGGAATACCAGTTGCAGATATGGTAAAAGTAAAAGCATATTTGCAAAATAGAAACTCTGTGCTTGTAGGACCTAACTGTCCGGGAATTATTACCGCAGAAGAGGCAAAAGTAGGTATTATGCCAGGATTTATCTTCAAAAAAGGAACAATTGGCATAGTATCTCGTTCAGGAACATTAACCTACGAGGCTGTTGATCAAGTTACAAAAGCTGGTCTTGGACAAACAACTGCAATAGGAATTGGTGGAGACCCAATTATTGGAACTACCACTCTTGATGCTATTAAATTATTAATGGCAGACCCAGAAACAGAAGGTATTGTTATGATTGGCGAAATTGGCGGACAAATGGAAGCAAACGCAGCATACTGGATTAAAGAAAACGGCACAAAACCAGTAGTAGGATTTATTGCTGGACAAACTGCCCCAAAAGGAAAAAGAATGGGACATGCCGGAGCAATTATTGGAGGAGCAGCAGATACTGCCGCTGCAAAAATGACAATTATGAGAGAATGCGGAATTCACGTAGCAGAATCGCCGGCAGAAATGGGAGTTATGATGAAAAATGCTATTTAGTTAAAAGTTTATAAAGTTATAAAGTTGAAAGTTCTAAATTCAAATGTTCAACTTTATAACTTTCTGCTTTATAAACTTTCAACTTTTTAACCTTAAAACTTTTTACTATTTTATGGAATATTCAATACTTACACCCTTAACTTTAATAGCTGCACCTTTTTTAATTGCAGGTCTTCTTGTAGAAATATTTGTTTTTTGGATGTTTACTGGAAAAACACGTGTTAGTTTTTGGAAGGCAATACTTACCGTTTTTACTGCAAACCTTGCAACGGCGGTTCTTATGTTTTTTATCTCATTTTATGCAAATAATGAAATAAATTTACTCTGGTATCTAATAGCATTTGCATTAGCTATTGTTATTGAGTGGCTTGTGTATATTCCTTTTTACTACAATAAAGAAACACACAATTTTAAACTTCTGTTAATTTCTACAATCGGAAACTCAATAACATTTGTTCTTATCGGATTTCTAATATTTTACCAGAACGGTCTGTTAGATAAATATTTAACACAGTTTGGAATAATTTAGCCAGCCCAACCCTCCCAAAGGGAAGGAGAAAGATAAAAAACGAAAAAAGAACTCCCTCCCTTTGGGAGGGCTGGGGTGGGCTTCACTCTACCACCTCTTCTCTTGTTATTATTTCAGTAATTCCGTATCCTTTAAAATCATTACTGATATAAACTGACTGCTTGTTTATGTTAGCCTCGTTGTATTGATATTCCAATCTTTCATTTCCAAACGAATCTGTTATTTTTATTAAAGAAATTGCCGCTCCTTGGTCTATCATATTTTCACTTTCTGTTACAATAATAATATTTGTATTAATTATTTTCAATAAAATTGCAGGTAACAAATCGTTGTATTCTGATGGCACATATAAAATATTGCAATCTTCTATATTACTTAGAGTTACAATTTTTGTTTCTATTTTCTCCCCAAAAACTTCTTTACCGTCTAAAAACGGTTGAATTTCGTTTTCGCTGTATGCTTCACCAATTATTTCTATTTTTACTATATTAAATTCATTTCCATTAGACCAATGCAATAATCTGCAAAAATTATGTATAAAATTGGCTTTTGTCTCAGCTGTTTGAGAAAACGACATGCTATTAATCAATAAGATAGCAAAAAAAAGTATTGTTATTTTTTTCATTTTATTATATTTTTTAATGATTCTAAAATATTTTCCATTTTTTCTAATTGAAAATTTTTTGTAGCTTTTTTCAATTCTACTCCTTGTTTTATAAATAATTCTGCATCAAATTTTTGTCCAAAAGTAATCATTTTATCCGAAAAATCTAATGTTTCGTCTATAGATAAGGTGTTTTTTATATTTTCGTAGTCTGATAGTAGTTCGGTTTTTATTTCATTTTTCAAATTTGTATTTATTTCCTCTGTTTTTTCTGTTTTTTTTAAATATTTATCCAAAACGTTAAATAAATCTTGCTCTGATATTGGTTTTGTGATATAATCATCAAAAATATTTTTGTATTTTTCTACCTGATCGTTCATTGCAAAGGCAGATAATGCTATAACTATAATATCTTTATATTTTTCTTTTATTATTTTAGTAGCTTCATATCCATTCATTTTTGGCATTTGAATATCCATAAGAATTAATTCAGGTTGATAGCTTTCCAGTTTTTTGAGTGCATCTTTGCCGTTAACTGCCTCTTGTATTTCTAAATTTTGTTCGTCCAAATAGGCATTTATAACCTCTCTATTTGTCTCAATATCTTCAACAATTAAAATTTTATGTTTCTCAAATTTAATATCCTTAAAATCAAAAATCGTTTTTGTTTCTTGAATTTGAAATCCTTTCTCTATATCTTTAAGATGAATGATAAATGTAGAACCTTTATCTTTTTGACTTGTAACAGAAATTGTTCCGTTCATTATTTCTACTAATTTTTTTACAATTGCCAAACCAAGTCCTGTGCCTCCACATTTTCTGGTATTTTGCCCGTCTGCTTGTTTAAAACTGTCAAAAATATTGTCAATTTGATCTTTAGCTATTCCAATACCTGTGTCTATAATCTTAATAATGAGGTCGGTATAGTGTTTTCTGTTATTTAAAGAATTAACTGTTATAAAAATAGAACCTTTTTCGGTAAACTTGGTGGCATTTCCTACAAGATTAAAAAATATTTGATTTAATCTTGTGTAATCCATTATTAGATATTGAGGAATGTTTTTATCTATATCTATACGAAAATCAAGACCTTTATGTTTTATTTCTAAATTAAAAATTTGTTGTATTTCAAATATAAGAGAGCGTAAGTCTATCTCTTCTAATTGTGGAATTAAGTGTCCTGCTTCTATTTTTGACAAATCTAAAATATCATTAATTAAGTTTAATAAATTTTTACCGCTAGAATAAATACTATCCACAAACATTTTGTGTTGTGAATTTTCGGGTAATTTACTTTTAAGAATTTCAGAAAAACCAAGGATAGCATTCATTGGAGTTCGGATTTCGTGACTCATGTTTGCCAAAAATTCACTTTTTAGTTTGTTAGATTCATTGGCTTCTTGTATAGCTACTTTTAACTGCTCTTGTATTTCAATTATTTCGGTCATATCGTTAAATGATATTTGAATTGCTATTTTACCATGCAACTTAAACATAAATCCCGAAATGTCAGCTATTTTTACTGTTTTATTAACTGTTAATAATTTTTGTTTTTTAATAAAAAATTGTTTTGTTTTACGAAGCATTCTTCTCATTTTCTTTTCGTTGTCTTCTCTACTGTCTGGGTGGATAAAATCCTCCACTCTTTTGCCTATCAAGTCATTTTTATCTTCGTGTTCAGAAAATTTGCATATTGCTTTGTTTGCCATAACAATCTTGCCCTCAATATGAACAACTGATGGTATAGTTGAGTTTTCAAAAAGATTTCGGTATCTTTTTTCACTTTGTATAAGTTCTTTTTCTACTTTGACCTTATTTGTTATATCGTTAAAACTTACAAGAATTAACTTTTGGTTATTATTATTATATTTTTTTGAAAATACTTCAGCATATTTTATATTTTTGTTTAGAGTTATTAATTTTTCTACTACTGGTTCTTGTTTATAATTTTCATTATTAATCATTTTACTTATCCGTTCAATAACGAATTTTTTATCACTTTTACTAACAAAGATTAGTAGAGATTTTCCTATAATTTCATTTTTATTATTTGCATCAAAAAAATTTACTGCAGCCTCGTTTACTTCAAGTATTTTTGTTCCATTGTGTAAAATAGTAGAGATTGATGTTTGTTCAAATAAATTTTCATATTTCTCTTTGCTTGCTTCTAATTCTTTTTGCATTGTTATTCGTGTGCTAATATCTCGAATACTCCCAAAAGCAACTAATTTGCCATTTTGTGTTATAACTCTACCATTCAATTCTATTGGGATTTCACGTCCATCTTTATGATAAATTACTGACTGTAAGTTTTTTACTTCTTTATTTTGAAATACATTTTTAAGTTCTTTCAAAAATTTAGGAATTTCTTTTTTCGGTGTGTATTTAGAAAATAGTTTTGCCTGCACTTCCTCTGCTGTTCGTCCAAACAGCTTCTCTTGTTGTTCATTTACATATAATATTCTACCAAACATATCGCAAGAAAAAATCACATCAATTGTAGAGTTTACTATTGATTTGTATTTATTTTCACTATCGGACAATGCTAGTTTGGTATTTATTTTATCAGTTATATCGTGAGTAATACCAAAACACTCAATGGGTTGGTTATTTTTATCAAAAATTATATCGGCATTAACATTTATCCATTTTATCTTTTCATTTACAATTAATCTGTAACTTAAATTGTATTTCCCTGTTTTAAGAGCTTTTATCCAATTATCATTTTCTGTTTTCACATCATCTGGATGAATAAATTGAGAAAAAGTAGTTGGTGTAGTTTTTGTGTTTTTATGAAGTTCCAGAATATTGTATATTTCGTCGGACCAAATTTCGGTATCCTCTTTAAAATCTATAAACCAGTGTCCTAATTTGGCAATTTTTTGTGCTTGTTTTAGCTGGGTTGTAATTTGTTTAAATTTATTTTTCCGTTCTTCTCTTTCTGTAACATCTTTAAAAACACCAACTATTCCATTATAATTTCCATTCTCATCAAGAATTTTTTTTGAATTTATGGAAACAGTTATTAACTCTCCCTCCTTTGTTTTTAAATTAACAATATGATTTCGGACTTCACCTTCTTTTTTTAAAACTTCTACATATTTATTTCTATCTTTTTTATCTTGATATAAATCATAAATATTAATGTCTTTTAAAACTGCATTTTTATCATATCCAAAAAGTTTATAAGCTACAGGGCTAATTAGCAATAATTTATTATTTTTATCTATTTTATAATAAATTTCATTTATATTTTCGAAAATACTTTTGTAGTTTGCCTGTAATTCTACAATTTCCTTTCGTTGTTCAATAATTTCGCTAATATCTGTAATTATGGAGTGTATTACATTTTTTCCATCAAATTTTATTGGAGTTGCCTGCACTTGCACTGTTTTTATCTCTCCATTTGCCAATTTATGTTCAAAAATAAATTTTTTATCATAAGTACTACTACTATTACTTTCATTTAATTTGCTTTCTATTTTCTTATTAGAAAGTGTATTTATTTGTTTTATATTCATACCAACAATAACTTTATGTGAGTATCCATAAAACTCTGATGCCTTGTTATTTGCGTCAATAATTACACCGTTTAGAGGGTCAATAATAAGTTTAATTTGTCTGCAATTTTTAAAAAAAGTTTTGTATTCGTAGTTTTTGTTCGTAGCTTCTTTTTTTGTCTCAAGAAGTTTGTTTTCAAGCTCTAATACTTTTTTTTGGAGTTCCTCGTATGTTGGTTTATTGGTCATAATTAAATTATTGTATTTTTCTGAAAAAAGCAGAATAAACCTCAAAGGTAATAAAAAAAGTTTAAAACATCTTTTTCTTGTTAAAAAAAAAAACGGCATTTTTCATATCTAACGTTACACTTTCTGTTTTCTCTCATTAGCGTAAGGTTTAAAACCCTACGCTAATTAATTGAATTTTAGATTATTATTGTGTTTCTCTATTTATAAACAAATAAAAAAAGTGTAAACTACTTTTGGTTAATATGAAAAATGCCCGTTTTTTTTATTCAACACTTGCCAACGTGCCAGAGGCACTTGGCAACGTGTTGCCTTGATAACCAGAGCTATTCTTCTAAAATATACAAATTTATAAAAACAAAGAGACATGCAACATGGCATGTCTCTACAATACATTTATGTTATACTAAAAAAGGTTTATTTGTTTATTAGGCTGTATATTATTTGATTACAAAATACAAAAAGTAAAAGATTTTACCTTAGTGAAAAAGTAAAAATAACTAACTCCAGTTAATTTGTTCTTTTGCCTTTTTATTTTATTAAAAAAAAGGCAAATAATCCATTATTAGCAATCTTTTTAAATTCATAAAAAAACAAAATTACTAAATTAACTCTGGAGTAATTTATTTTTTCTTTTTCACTTATTAAGTACTGAAGTTTCGGAGTTGTAATTAGCTGGTTGTGAATATATTACAAAAACGGCA
>JAOZQN010000305.1 GCA_029932195.1 Bacteroidales bacterium
AATATGAAATAACTAAAATGTCCAGTTTGACTAGTGAAATTTTTGAGGTCTGTATATAGTAAATCAGCCAGACAAATCATATTCTCTAAATCCAAAATTTGAATGCTAGAATATTCCTCTTCATAACCATCGTTAAATCCGCTACGTGCATCCATATACTCCCATTTCAAAAATAAAAGATTTTTACCATTTATTTCTTTTACTTCTCCACTATAAGTAGTGTTATAAAAATTTGATTCACCAATATTATACGCATTATATTCATTGTCCAACAAATATAAAATACCATCGTCCATATACACACTAAAATTTGTGCCTGTAACTTTTTCCACTTCATCTTCTTCAATATCTATGGTTGCATCACTTATTTTATAGGTGGGCAAACTAAA
This sequence comes from Bacteroidales bacterium, assembly GCA_029932195.1. GTDB lineage: Bacteria > Bacteroidota > Bacteroidia > Bacteroidales > JAOZQN01 > JAOZQN01. The sequence goes on from JAOZQN010000305.1 coordinate 390, forward strand.
TTCAATTCCTTGGTTTTCTTGCTTCATATCTGAGGTTGTAACTTCAGTATTATTCTCCGAATTATTTGATGTATTGTTATTGTCTTTTTTTTCATTGTTGCATGCAACAACGAATATTAACAATAGCACCACACTTAAAAACAATGTTGTTTTTTTCATTATAATTAAAATTTAAAATAGTTAGTAAATTGCAATAATATATTTATTTTTTGTTTTTAAAATACATAATTCACGAATGGTAGATTCTAGTTTGTGAATGGTTGATTATAGTTTGCAAATGGTATTGATTTCTTTATTTTTTCAAAATAGTTTGCGTATTAAAGATGTCATTTTTTCAAAAGAATAAATTTATTTCTAATTGGTTATGGTTTTTGTGCTATCAAAAATTTTCATATACAATAGAGTTAGTTATTATTTGGAATTATCAAAAAAAATGAGTAGTTTTGCAACCCGCACACTCACAATGACTCGGGTGTTATACTTAACTTAAAATAACCGATAACAAATACAGAATGAAATTATTTAAAAATTATTTAAAAGATTTACAATCAACACCGATAGATCAAATAACAGAACATTCAAAAAGAACATCGCTTGAAAATTTGTTAAATGGAATAGCTATTGAAATGCCAAATAAAATTTCAATTCTACACGAGCCAAAAAGAGAAGGCAAATTTGGTTCTCCTGATTTCAAAATAAATAGTTCTGATAATATTGTCGGTTATATTGAAAACAAAAAAATTGGGGAAAATCTTGATAAAATTTTAAAATCAGAGCAAATTACAAAATATAAAAAATTATCTGATAATATTATTCTTACTAATTATATTGAATGGATTTGGATAAAAGAAGGAGAAGTTATAAAACGAAATAATCTTTGCTATTTATCAGATATTGAAAATAAAAAATTCAAACTTGATGCAAAAAAAGTTAATGAAATAAAACAATTAATAAAAAGTTTTTTCGGGCAAGCACCGATTGGAATTGCAGATAGTAAAAAACTTGCAAAAGCTCTTGCTGTTAGGGGAAAACATTTAAAAGATTTTGTTTTTGAAGAACTTCAAATTCAGGTAAAAAAAGAAAATACGGGCAGATTATACGATTTATATGCAACTTTTAGAGATTTTGTATTTGAAAAATTAACATTAAGTGAATTTGCAGATGCTTTTTCGCAAATGCTTATTTATGGTTTATTTCTTGCAAAACTAAATGCCGACACAAAAGAAATAAATTTATATAATGTAAAAAAATATATACCTGCATCAAATAAATTATTAAAAGAACTGGTTGATTTTCTTGACGAACTGGACAATCAAGAATATAAATTAACAAGGTGGATTGTTGAAGAAGTTTTAACAATAATGAACAATCTGCAATTAAATGAAATAAACGAAAGTCTTTCGTTTAAAAAACAGCAAAAAGACAAAGATAATTTAACAATTAAAGACCCTTATGTTTATTTTTATGAGGATTTTTTGGCTTCTTATGATTCTGATTTACGCAAATCAAAGGGCGTATATTACACACCACCACCTGTTGTAAATTTTATAGTGCGTGGTATTAATGATATTTTATTAAATACCTTTAAAATAAAAAAAGGTTTTGCAGAGCGAAAACAAGTTACAGTTTTAGATTTTGCAACAGGAACAGGAACATTTTTATTGGAAATAATACAACAAATTCTTGAAACTTTACCTGAAAAGTCTGGAAAACGAAAAGATATAATAAGTCAGCATATTTTAAAAAATCTTTATGGTTTTGAATATATGATTGCACCTTACACGGTAGCTCATTTAAAATTGTCGCAATTTTTAAAAGATGAAAATTACGAAATGCAGACAGACGACAAATTTCAGATATTTTTAACAAATACGCTTGTTCCAATGAATAAGCAACAGAAGATTCCAATGTTACCTGCACTTTCAAAAGAAATTTCAGATGCACAAAAAGTTAAAGACAATCCAGTTCTTGTTGTTACTGGTAATCCTCCGTATAGTAAAAAATCAAAAAACACGGGATATTGGATAACAGAATTACTGAAAGGACACGACACTTCCGATAATCAACAAAAAAAGAATAAAACAGAGCAGCCAAATTATTTTATGATTGACGGAGAAAGATTAAAAGAACGTCAAAATTGGTTAAGAGACGATTATGTGAAATTTATTCGCTTTGCTCAATGGAAAATGCACAATGTTGAAAATGGAGTTATAGGAATTATAACAAATCATACTTTTCTTGATAATATTACTTTTCGTGGTATGCGTCAAAGTTTGTTAAATTCGTTTGACCAATTGTATTTTTTAGATTTACATGGCAGTGCCAAGCGAGAAGAAAATGTTCCGCAAGGAATGAAAAATGAAAATGTATTTGATATTGAACAGGGAGTTTGTATTTCATTTTTTGTAAAAAAGAAAGGACTTGAAAAAAAAGTATATCATGCTGATATGTGGGGCAGTAGAATTGAAAAATATCAACAATGTTTTGATAATACAATAGAATCTATTGACTGGGAAGAGATAAAACCGAAAACTCCAAATTATTTCTTTATTCCACAGAATGGAAAATTTAAAGAAAAGTATGACTCATTTATGTCTGTTAAAGATATTTTTAAGAGCTTTAGTCTCGGTCTTATGACTGGAAACGACAAAAAAACCATTCATTTTGAAAAGAAAGATTTAGTTCGTGTTTTAGATATTATTAAAAATAATAACATTGAAAAGATAAAAGAAGAGTTTAATATTGAAAAAGAAATAGTAACTTGGAAAGTTAGTAACGTAAAAAAAGATATTTCAAACAATTATAAAAATAGTGACAAAATTAAAAAAGTTCATTATAGACTTTTTGATAAACGCTATACTTTTATGTCGGAGAAGTCGGCGGGATTTATTAGTCGGGGGAGAAATATAAATAAACATATGCTTCAAAATAATATTGCATTACTTTTACCTCGTCAAATTTCTCGCAAAACTTTTCAGCATGTCTTTTGTTCGGACACCATTACTGATATGTGTTGTTTTTCTACCGAAACAAAAGGTTCAAATCAAGTTTTTCCTTTATATTTATATTACAAAGATATAAAAGAAGGTAAACGTGTAACAACAAAAGAGACAAATTTCACAAAAGAGTTTGCTAAATTTATTAAAGAAAAATATCAGACAAATTTTAAACCCGAACAAATACTTGGATATATGTATGCTATATTACATAGTGAAACATACAGAGAAAAATATATAGAAGAATTAAAAATTGATTTTGCTCGCATACCATTTGTGAAATCAACAGAAGAATTTATTAAATTATCAAATCTTGGAACAAAATTAGTAAATGCACATTTATTAAAAAATATACCCGATAAAAACATAGGTGAATTTATTGGCGAAAGTGAAAATATTATTGAAAAAATATCTTATAATGAAAAAACACAACGAATTTCTATAAACAAAAACCAATATTTTGAAAAGGTGTCATCTGATATTTTTGAATTTAAAATTGGTGGTTATCAACCAGTTGAGAAATACTTAAAAAGTAGAAAAGAAAGAATTTTAACAATTGATGAAATTGAAACAGTAGAAAATATTATTAAAGTTATTGATTTTACAATTGAGATAATGTATGAAATTGAAGGATTAACAAAAGGATGGATTTAAAAAATATGTGCATTTTTGATACATGAAATGAAAACCATATCATTTAAAAGCATTCGGGTTGCAAAATTTAGAAAAGTTTCAAAATTATTTTGTTGTTAGAAATAATTTCAGTAATTATTAACTAGAACTTTCTAATTTTGTAAAAATATAATAAATAAAAAATATGAAATTAATAGATTTTGAAGATGTTGATAAAGGAGCAAGAGGTGTTGTGGCTGAGGCTACGGTAAAAGAAGTTGCTCAAAAGATTAATGATTTTTTTGTTAGTCGGGGTTATAAATTAGAAGAAGGAACAATGGCAGTTGCAAAATATGGTATTGGAAATATGACTATGCGTATGTTATTTGGTGCTTTTGTAAAAAGATTTCAATTTAATATTGCAGTTGAAGAGGTTGCTGGCGAAATAAAATTTGCTTTTAGCAAGTCGGGTAGTGGAATGTCTGGTGGCTTGATTGGAATGAAAAAAACAACCACCGAAATGATTAAAATTAGAGATTTGATGAAAACAATTTTTGATTGAGAATTAAAAAGACAAGGCTTTTTTGAAATTTTAGAATTGAAGCTTACCTCTGTAAATGAGTATTTTAAAATTTCAAAAGTAATGCCGAAATTGGCACTCATGAAAAACACCCAAAACTTTTAATGGCAACAACCTTCTTCGTCATCTCCCATCATTTTTGTTTTGGTGGAATCGTGGACAGTGGTGTCTTGTTTCATCAGTTCTTTTTTAAATTTCTTTTTAATTTTTTGCGATGGAGGGCTTAGGTGTGGAATTCCCAAACCAAGTCCGTGAACTATAAATAATAATCCTACCAAAATAACAAGTATTGGTATAATTTTATTCATTTTATCTCTCAAAAAGCCACTTAAAAGGTTGCCAGCAAGGGCAATACCAAGCATCATTGGAATTGTGCCAAGTCCAAAAAGAACCATAAATAAAATTCCATTTACCGAACTTCCCGTTCCTATTGCTCCTGCCAGTGCAACATAAACTAATCCGCAAGGAATGAGACCATTAACCAGCCCAACAAGCAATAATCCACTGTAGGTTTTTACATTTAATAGCTTCTTAAAATAGTTTTTTAACTTAGCTACAAAAGAGAATAAGCTTTTATTTAATGTATATTGATTTTTGAATAATTTTGGAAAGAATACGGAGGCAATCATTATAGCTCCCATAATTACCGACACCCATTTTTGAAATCCAATAAGTTCAAGTCCTTCACCAAATAAGCCAAAAAAAGCTCCCATAACTCCGTAAGTTATAGTCCGTCCCAGGTTGTAAAGAACACCACCAAAGGTTTTTTTGATAAAAGTATTTCCTTTTAGAGGCAAGGCAACCACAATAGGACCACACATTCCTGCACAGTGCAAACTGCCAGCAAGCCCAAGAAATAAACCAGATAATACAAGTTCCATTTTTTTCAGTTATCAGTTATCAGTAAACAGTTATCAGTGAACAGTTATCAGTTATCAGTAAACAGTTATCAGTAAACAGGGCATTGCCAAACTGATAACTGATAACTGATAACTGTTTACTGATAACTGATAACTGTTCATTGATAATTGTTACGGTGCAACATATAGTTTTTCTACCATAAAAATATCACCACCATTTTTCCAAGATATTCTTAGGTCGTATTTGCCTTTTGCCAAATTACTATGGTCTATAATTATCTTATTTTCAATTAGTTTATAATCTTTTTGATAATCTTGATGTCGGTCTGATATTTTGAAAAAATATATATTACAAGTTTCTATTTCTTTTGCTATATTCTCCTCAAATTCAATAACTACAGTATTATTTTCATCTGTTACAGTTATAGCATCTGCAAATTGCTTTGAACGTTCTGCAATTGCAATTTCATTATCGTAATCCAATCCTTTTTCGTAATAATCTTTGTGTACTAAATTTGTATCAAATTGCAACGAAAAAATAATAAATGTAATTGCAAGACTTACAAATATTATGAGAAAAATAAATATTCCTGTTCCCCAGTTAAATTTCATGTTTTTTTTATTTATGTTATTTGATGTAATTCGTAAATTTAAAATTATATGTGTAAACCAATCGTAAATCGTAAATTTAAAATTGTAAATTAAACTATGGTCCAACAAAAGTAACATCATAAGTTTCTTTTAGTTCGCCGTTTGTATAAATTCCAAATTCTATATCTGTTTTTTTACCTGTCAATTGATTTTTATCTAAATATAAAATAATTGTAGATTCGTAGCTGTCATGGTCTTTGAGTATAATTTCACTTCCTGCAATTTCCATTTTTGCGTTGTGAGATTCCAATTTTATTTCTATTGGAGTTTCTGTATGTGTTTTGTTGATTATTCTAATATTATATAAATTCAAAATTTGTCCGTTGTCTGTTTCCTGAAACATTGTTCCAGGAGTTCTCAAAATTGTGGTTTCGATTGAAGGACGTGTTAAGAGTGTGTAAACAAAAAATCCAAAAATCAATAATAAAACAAGCGAATATGCTTTTGTTCGTGTAGAAAAAACGGTGTTTTTACCAGTTTCAATACCTTTTATAGAGTCAAATCGGATAAGTCCTTTTGGTTTTTTAATTCTTTCCATCGTGGAGTCGCAGGCCTCTATGCAGGCTGTGCAATTTATGCACTCCAGTTGTGTGCCGTTTCGTATGTCAATCCCTGTGGGGCAGACAGATACACAGTGCTGACAATTTACACAATCGCCTTCTGAATTTTTGCCACCTCTTGGCTCACCTCTTTTGTAATCGTAGTTCACAACTATTGATTGTGAGTCTAATAGCACTCCTTGCATTCTCCCATAAGGGCAAACCCAGGTACAAATTTGCTCTCTGAAAAAAGAATAAACCCAATAGAAAAATGCTGAGACTACAAGCATTATCAAGAATCCAGATAAATTTTCTGTAATTGGTTCAGATGCAAGTTCAAATAATTTTTCGTATCCAATAAACCACATCAAAAAAATATTGGTCATTAAAAATGAAATTATTATAAAAATGCTGTGTTTCAGAACTTTTTTGAATATTTTTTTTGCATTAAAGTCAGCTTGGTCTAATTTATATCGTTCTTTATAATCTCCTTCTATAAGGTGTTCTATTTTTCGGAAAACCATTTCGAGAAAAATAGTCTGCGGGCAAGCCCAACCACACCAAACTCTCCCGAAAGTTACCGTAAAAACGAGTATAAATATTACAAAAGAGAGCATCAAGAGTGCCATAATAAATGTGTCTTGTGCCCAAAATATTGCTCCAAAAATAATAAATTTTCTGTGTGCTATATCTAATATAATCAACGGATTACCGTTTATTTTGATAAATGGAATACCAATAAAAGTGGCTAACCAAAAATAACTAAACAGACTTCTGTATTTATACCATTTTCCGTTTGGTTTTTTTGTATAAATCCATTTTCTTTTGCCGTCTTCGTCCATGTTTATGGGTCTGTCCCTAAATGAAGTTTCTTCTGACATATTTTCTATTTCTTAAATTCGCTTTTTATCAATATTTATTTTGATAAAAAGCAATGTTTTTGTTTTATATAAAAAAAAAGAGCGAAATTTTTTAACAGGTTACAAGTTGCGGGTTACAGGTTCGCAAAGCGAAAATACAAAGGTTATTTTGGCGTTTTTCACGGGTGTCAATTTCAAGGCTTTTTTGTAATTTTAGAATTG
>JAOZQN010000874.1 GCA_029932195.1 Bacteroidales bacterium
TATACACACTCTAATCTTTTTCGCTTTGCGAAGCCAAAAGCCAACTGCCAAAAGCAAAACTCCCCCGAGATGTTACACACTCAATTGATTATAAATCATTAAATCGTAAAAAATGGCAAAAAATAAAGCATTCATTATGGAGCATGTATGGCTCGTGGTAACATTAATTTCCATCGGATTTGGAATACATGCTACAATAACTCAAGGAATAGAAAAAAGTTATGTTTTTGGAATATTAGCAATTTTTTCTATTTTAATATACTTTTGGAGAAGAAATCTGAGAAAAAACGATGAAGATTAGGGAAGATTATTGTTTTATTGTTGTATTGCTAAATTGTTAGTAATATTTTTTTTGAACAATTTAACAATCCAGCAATTTAACAATTTAACAATAAGCAAAATGCTAACAGACAGACAATTATTCCTGCAACATGTAGGGCAAACTTCTGATTTTCCATCAATGGTTGAACCAGAACGAGCAGAAGGAATTTATATTTATGATAAAGATGGTAAAGAATTTATAGACCTTTGTGCAGGAGTATCGGTAAGTAATATTGGACATAGACACCCAAAAGTGGTGGAAGCCATTAAAAATCAGCTTGATAAATATATGCACCTTATGGTTTATGGCGAATATGTGCAATCTCCACAAGTGCAGTTTGCAAAACTCCTAACTGAGCAACTACCTGAAACTCTGAGTTCTGTGTATTTTGTAAACTCAGGTAGCGAAGCAACCGAAGGAGCTTTAAAACTTGCAAAAAGATTTACTGGCAGAAGCGAAATTATTTCCATGTATGACTCCTATCACGGTAGCACACACGGGGCTTTGAGCGTGCTTGGTAACGAATATTATAAAACCGCATTTCGTCCACTTTTACCAGATGTGAAATTTATAAATTTCAATAACATTACTGATTTAGAGAATATTACAGAACGAACAGCTTGTGTAATTTTAGAGCCAATACAGTCCGAAGCAGGAGTTATTGTACAGGAAAACGATTACCTTGAAAAATTACGAGAACGTTGCACCAAAACAGGAACTTTGCTAATTTTTGATGAAGTTCAAACAGGATTTGGTCGCACAGGACATCTGTTTGCTTTTCAGAAATATGGAGTTGTGCCAGATATTCTAACTATCGCAAAATCAATGGGTGGTGGGCTTCCGCTTGGAGCTTTTATTTCTGCCAAAGACATTATGGATACTCTCAAAAATAATCCTATGCTTGGGCATATAACCACTTTTGGCGGACACCCCGTTTCTTGCTCTGCAGCTCTTGCAAGTCTAAATGTAATGTTAGACGAAAATATTATTTCTACCGTTAAAGAAAAAGGCGAATTATTTAGAAATCTACTTAAAAACAATGATAAAATTCTGAGTATAAAAGGAGAAGGACTATTACTTGCAGTAGAACTTGAAAGCGAAGAAGCTGTTTTAAAATTTGCAAAAAAGAAAATTGAAGTAGGATTACTTACAGATATTTTTCTATTTGCCCAAAATAAATTTCGAATAGGTCCACCGCTCACAATCACAAAAATAGAGATTATAAAAACTTGTAAATTAATAGAGCTGGCAATTGCCAGTATTTAATTTGATTTTTTTTGGCACACTACTTAGTCTCTGGACGGAAATAGGTAATAAGCAATCATACAGTGTGTTATCTTGTTAAATTGGTTTGAATGTTTTGTATTTTACAAACTTATAGCATTGTCTGTTTTTTTTACACCGTGATTATCAGTGTTTTATCTTTTTTTGTTTTTAAACATTCAAATTGATTTAGCCTTGTATTTATTTGATATATAAATTGTTATCTATTTCCGTCCAGACACTACTTAC
>JAOZQN010000306.1:0-1944 GCA_029932195.1 Bacteroidales bacterium
TTTTCTTTGTGCATAATAACTGATTTTTTATGTCAAGCTATTTCAGGGGAAGACAGATTTGGAATTTTCAAATAAATCTTTGATTAACATCTTAAAAGATTTTGCATTAAAGGATAAAGAAAAAACTATATTAGACCAACTTGAACCTTTTTTACCTGCAATATTAACTATGCTAGTTTTATTAATCAAAGATAAAAAGATAGTAGAAACGATAAAAAAAGAGTTTTTAGCAATTTTCAAAAAGCCAAAATAAGTTTATTAGAACAATCCCATTAAGTGTGTAAGTTTGATTTCTAAATTTAGCCTAATTATGACTGAATACAAAAACCAAACTTGCACAGTTTGAAGGAGAATATTTTTAGCTATAAACTTGACTTGCTAATATTTTCAACAGCATAAAGTGGAAAAACTTGAATGTTTTTATATTCTGAAAAATTTTCAGCAGATATTCTTATGCCTATTTTTCGGTGTTTTTCTTTTAAATAAAGATTCATGCTTTGCATTGAGCCTTTTGTGCCAGCTTTAACTTCCAAAGGATATATCTCGCTGTTTTTGGCAAATAAATAATCCACTTCCGCATTGCTATTTTTAGCCTCTCTGTGCCAATAATACAGGTCGGTTCTTTTGTAACACGACTCATATTTTAACAATTCCAAACCAACAAACAGCTCGGCAACAGCCCCTTTATTTATCATACCAAAATCTTTGGCAATAAGTATTTCGCTAACATCAAGACCTAAAATACGTAGAAAAATACCTGTATCAAAAAGCAACATTTTTTGCTTCTTAGTATTTACTTCTGCACCAAGTGGCAAACCATTGCCCGATGAATGAGTAACGGGAGCAATAATGCCTGCTCTAATTAATAATTCTAGTGATTGTTTTACTTGTTTTTGACTAATATTTTGTGCTACTTTGGAATAGATAAATTTATTACCTCCCTGAAAAACAACCGAATTAAAAACATTACGAATAAGCGAAACCGAAGCACGTTTTTTATATTTTGCAAAATCGTCGTCTAACGAAAAAATTAAATCGTCTATAATTTGAAGACTCATATTAAAATCTCCCGTTTGAATATAATTTGCTATTACTTCTGGCATTCCTCCCAAAACAATAAACTTTCGTAAATGCTGTAACAATTTGCTGTGCAGTGCATTATTAAGCGGATTAAGCGAGTTTGCTTTTTGTTTTGCTTCTAAAAGAGCATCTTCTTTGTTTGCCTGCAAAAACTCGTTGAACGACAGCGGATACATAAATATTGAGCGTATTCTACCAACTCCAAAAGAGGGAATTTCGGCTAAGGCAAATTCCAACAACGAACCTGCTGCAACAAGATGTAAGTTAGGCATTTTTTCGTAAAAAAAACGTAACGATTGTATTGCAGGAATACAAGTTTGGATTTCGTCGAAAAATAAAAGTGTGCTTCCGCTTTTTATTTTAGTTTGAAATACTACTGATAGGTTTTCGCAAATTCCTACTGGCGATAAATTGCCTTCAAAAATAGAATGGACATTTTTATTTTCTTCAAAATTTACTTCCACAAAATTATCAAACTGTTTGGCAAGATTTCGGATAGTTGCCGTTTTGCCTATCTGCCTTGCACCTCGTAATAGCAGCGGCTTTTTTCTCTCGGAGTTCTTCCACTCTATTAATTGGCTATCTACTTGTCTTTTAAGATACATTTTATTAATGTTTTTGAAGTTAAAAAAAACAAAGATAATAAAAAACATCAAAAAACAAAGGCAATAATTAATAAAAAAGACAAAAAACAAAGGCAATAATTAGCATAAAAGGTAAAAAAACAAAGGCAATAAATAATTAGACCAAACATCATACAGCCACAAAAAAAAGAGACCTTGCATGCAAGGTCTCTTTTTTTTCTAAAACGCAATGCCTTTGCAGGCAAGTAGCTACTTTTGTTTTCAGTTGCAAAAACAAAGA
>JAOZQN010000306.1:2044-7705 GCA_029932195.1 Bacteroidales bacterium
TGACCACCATTTGGATTTGTCGCAATGCCTTTGCAGGCAAGTAGCTACTTTTGTTTTAATTCCGGAGGAACAAGCTACAACATCAATGCGTCGCAATGCCTTTGCAGGCAAGTAGCTACTTTTGTTACGGTGCTTATGTCAGCCAGAGGTCTGATACAAAGTCGCAATGCCTTTGCAGGCAAGTAGCTACTTTTTTTACGTTACTTTTGGTCTGAATTTGATACTTATAAGTCGCAATGCCTTTGCAGGCAAGTAGCTACTTTTGTTATTTCTTATGGCAATAATTGCTGCAGGAACTGTAAGTCGCAATGCCTTTGCAGGCAAGTAGCTACTTTTGTTATGAGTAAAAAATTAAAACCCATTCTTATCTTTGTCGCAATGCCTTTGCAGGCAAGTAGCTACTTTTGTTTAATAATGGTCCCATTGAATTTATTCATACTTAGTCGCAATGCCTTTGCAGGCAAGTAGCTACTTTTGTTTGGTAACGAACTTACTATCTCTCAGGGGAACACGTCGCAATGCCTTTGCAGGCAAGTAGCTACTTTTGTTAGGCTGGGAGCTCTGTAGCTCAGAAAGACAGGGTCGCAATGCCTTTGCAGGCAAGTAGCTACTTTTGTTTTCAGTTGCAAAAACAAAGAAGTAGCAGAAGAAAGTCGCAATGCCTTTGCAGGCAAGTAGCTACTTTTGTTAGTATTTAACTCAGAAAACATCTAAAGACAAAATGTCGCAATGCCTTTGCAGGCAAGTAGCTACTTTTGTTAATTTCATATCATGTGCAAAAGAGATGGATTTGGCGTCGCAATGCCTTTGCAGGCAAGTAGCTACTTTTGTTTTATTAACGCAGAACTGGGAACTGAGGTATCCAGAGTCGCAATGCCTTTGCAGGCAAGTAGCTACTTTTGTTAAAGACTTCAAAAAGGCAGGTCTTAAAATTGAGTCGCAATGCCTTTGCAGGCAAGTAGCTACTTTTGTTGAAATACTAATTATTTTGAAAAAAGAATAAAAGAGTCGCAATGCCTTTGCAGGCAAGTAGCTACTTTTGTTTCACTTTTGACTTCTTTGACTGTCTTATCAAATGTCGCAATGCCTTTGCAGGCAAGTAGCTACTTTTGTTTTACGGAGAGGTGGATGAAATCCAAATAGATGAGTCGCAATGCCTTTGTAGGCAAGTAGCTACTTTTGTTCGTTTAAAATAGCGATGCAACATATGCATTGTTAGTCGCAATGCCTTTGCAGGCAAGTAGCTACTTTTGTTTATTTTCAAATAATGATGACCACCATTTGGATTTGTCGCAATGCCTTTGCAGGCAAGTAGCTACTTTTGTTGATATAGATGAGGAGGTTAAGAAGCATAGTGTATAGTCGCAATGCCTTTGCAGGCAAGTAGCTACTTTTGTTTTGTTTGAAACTACAACTTTGTCAAAGTAAAAAAACTTTAACAAAGCAGAGTCTTTACTGCAAAAAAAACGCCTTTGACAAAGTTCCAAAACTTTGTTAAAGTTGTGGCTACCAAGAATAACAATGCCTTTGCAGGCAAGTAGCTACTTTTGTTTTTTTGGATTAGGTTATTTATGGGTAATGGGAATGTCGCAATGCCTTTGCAGGCAAGTAGCTACTTTTGTTAATGTTATAATTGTATATAATAGACACAATAAGTCGCAATGCCTTTGCAGGCAAGTAGCTACTTTTGTTGTAACTTAGATATAGCAAAAGGAGAAAAACTAAGTCGCAATGCCTTTGCAGGCAAGTAGCTACTTTTGTTTATCAACATTATCAACCAAGAACTCAAAATGGTGTGTCGCAATGCCTTTACAGGCAAGTAGCTACTTTTGTTATAAAATAGATAAAAAAATGGTAAATACTATTGTGTCGCAATGCCTTTGCGGCAAGTAGCTACTTTTGTTTACTGTAACTTTACCTCAAGTAGACCTAACTGAGATGTCGCAATGCCTTTGCAGGCAAGTAGCTACTTTTGTTAATACAGTAGAAAAAATCCACATAAGTGAAAAGTCGCAATGCCTTTGCAGGCAAGTAGCTACTTTTGTTAAATTCAAACTATTATTAAACTTCATTATTATATAGTCGCAATGCCTTTGCAGGCAAGTAGCTACTTTTGTTTATGATAAGACGTTCAAAAAAGGGAATCCGATAGTCGCAATGCCTTTGCAGGCAAGTAGCTACTTTTGTTTCGCCAGCTTGTTTGGATATTGAAAATAATAGGGTGTCGCAATGCCTTTGCAGGCAAGTAGCTACTTTTGTTAATGCAGACCAAACCATTAATACTGATGACATTGAAGTGTCGCAATGCCTTTGCAGGCAAGTAGCTACTTTTGTTTTACAGATTTCCAAAAAGAATCGTATATTCTGTCGCAATGCCTTTGCAGGCAAGTAGCTACTTTTGTTTAAATGCAAAATTCTCAATAGAGGGACAAGTATAGTCGCAATGCCTTTGCAGGCAAGTAGCTACTTTTGTTTTTACATAGATTCTTTGGTTTCCAAAGTGGCTCCGTCGCAATGCCTTTGCAGGCAAGTAGCTTTTTTAGCATGTCAAAGAACTTCAAAAATCGTATATCGCAAATTTAAAATAAAAATTTGCAAATAAAAAGATATTTCTCAAAAGATTTTTTTTATATCAAATAATTTATTTTATTTTTACAGACTTTAAACTTTATTACTTGATAACTTTAAAACTTTTAACTCCTTTACTTACATGAGAATAAAAGTAATTCTACAAAAGCAGTATTCCAAACAGGCTTGCATTGTTCCACGAGATTATTATTATTATCTTGCTTCAATAATTTACAAAAAATTAGAAGAAGGCAACCCCAGTTTTGCCCAAAAATTACACAATCAAGGATATTCTTATAATAATAATTCGTTTAAATTATTTTCCTTCTCGCCACTCAAAAATCAAACAAACGCATTTACTATTTATCAGGACAAAATAATATTTACCGATTTTCCTTTGTCTTTTACTTGCAGCACATTAATAAATGAGTTTTCTACTGCTTTTATAATGGGCTTGTTTAAAAACAAACAAATTATTATTGAAGACAAGTTTTCAAAAACACATCTTAAAGTTTTAGAAATAGTTCAGGAAAAAGAACCTGAATTTAGCCAAACAATGAAATATAAGTTGGAAAGCCCTGTTATAGTAAAATCCAAAAACGAACAAACAAACAAAACAGAGTTTATTTCGCCTCAGCACAAAGATTTTACAAAAATTATTATAGAAAATCTGCAAAAAAAATACAGTGCTTTTGCATTGCAAAACAATATTGAAATAGACCAATCTATTATCAACAATATTAATATAGAGATATTGGAAAAAACTCAAAAATCAAAGAAAATAATGTTTAAAAATTTTGCACAAAAAAATGTAAATTTTAGAGGTTACTTTTTCAATTTTATACTAACAGCACCCATAGAAATACAAAAAATAGCATATTATGCAGGCATAGGCAAATCAAATGCCTTGGGTTTTGGTTATTTAAGTATTCATATCGTAAAAAGATTTACTAACATTCCGTAGGAATTTAGCAACATCAAAAATAACCACCCCTACCAAATTAAGTAATAATTAAACAATATAAAATTAAAATAAATATGAATAAAAACTGGCTTTTAAAAGGAGATGTTTCAGGAATTCAGGAATTTATTTTTAGCACAACTTCCAAACGGGCAGCAAGAACACTAAAAGCTCGTTCGTGGTATATTAAAGCAATTTGCGAAATTTGTGGAAAAGAAATTAACGAAATTTTCCACAGCAACAATGTTGATGAAATATACAACGGCGGAGGAAATTTCTATTATGATGTTAAAAACACCAATGATTTTGAACAAAAAATAAAAGAATTACAGACACGAATTGACAAAGATTTAAAACACGACGAAATTTATCTTGCATTGTCGTGGGTAGGATACAACGAGGAAACAGAAAATGGTTTTAAAAATGCTTGGGATACAATGAAAACCGAAAGCTCTCTAAAAAAGTTGCAGCGTTTTAAAAACACCCAAGACGATTTTTTCACACCTTTTCAATACAAAGAAAAAGAATCGGATATTTCTCATGATACTTTACAAAAAACTGATAAAAAGTTTTTAGATAAATCTATCAAAAACATATTTAATTTGCAAAAAGAAGGAATTAACAACAAACTTCCTAATTGGAATAGAGAATTATTAGGTATCTATGATGATATTATTAAAAACTCTGTAATTGAAGGAGAGGATAATCCAAAAATCAAAGAACCTATTAGTTTTAATTATTTGGCAGAATTTGCAAAGCACAGAACAGGCTCGGCAAAACTTGGCATTTTAAAAATGGACGTAGATAATTTAAGCACCTATTTTGATAGTTTTAACAACAAAATAGATGCTACAAAATTATCTGAGCTTTTGAGTAAGTTTTTTGATAAAGAAATTTACGACTTACTTAAATCAGGCGACGAAAATGCCCCCGAAGCACTGCAAAATAATATTTATCCAATATTTTCTGGTGGCGACGACTGCTTTTTTGTCGGAGCTTATGATTCTATTTTTAGTTTTGCAAAATTGGTAAACGAACAATTTGCAGAAATTTTAAAAAAAGAAGGTTTTGTAGAACTTGTAGAAAAAATAAACAAAACAAGAGTTAAAGAAGGAAAAACAACAATTAAACAAACAACAATTTCGGCAGGATTAATAGTTGTAGATGCACATTTTCCTGTGGTTAGGTTTGCACAATTTGCAGAAGAAGCTCTTGAAGATGCAAAAAAATATGCAAAAGGAGATAACAAAAAAAATGCAATATCTGTTTTTGGCGAAGTTTTAACTTGGAAAGATAACAATAAAGTATCTGATTTAAAAAAGAGCTTATTGGAACTTATTGAAGAAAAAAGAGATTATAGAACTATTTTAGAACGCATAAAAGATAGTGCAATAGGATTTGAGAACTTGCAAAATCGTGCCATAGAAGGAAATATTTCGTTTCCAAAAATCTGGCGTTTAAAACATTTTTTAAGAAATGTAAAAAACAATGAAAATAGAGAACGTATTGATAAAGAAATTTTCACTAAATATGAAGAAGCTTTAATACAAACATATAGCAATCCCGAAAAAGCTACTAATCCAATGATTTTTCCCGTAGCTGCTCGTTATACCGAATTATTAACCCGTAAAAAACAATAAAATGGCTCAATTAAAAAAATACAGTTTTGACGCTTATAAACAAGAATTTATTTGCGATAATGTTAATTATTTCTATAAAATATTAGATATGGAAAACGACAAAAATCCAGATGTAATTATTGAAACAATAAAAGAGTTTGTAAGAACAGAAGGAAAACCTGTTTCAACATCGCAACTTCGTAATATTTATGATGTTATTATTGATGAAAAAAATCATTTAAAAGCTAAATTTTTCAGACCAAAATTAGCATACATTGCAGCAAGGCAAAACAAAAGAGGTGCAAAAGAATTTATTATGATGCTCGACGAATTATTAAAAGAAGTAAACAGCGATAGTCAATTTAGAAATTTTAAACTTTTTTTTGAAGCAATAGTTGCTTATCATAAATATCATTTCAATAACTAATAAAAATATATAAAATGAAATTAATAGCTAAAATAACTGAAGTTTCGGAGTTTGTAAATTATTTATTTAAAGCTCATTATAAGTGT
>JAOZQN010000307.1 GCA_029932195.1 Bacteroidales bacterium
TCATTAAATCTAACGGAGAAGGTGGCGAAGGTAGGTATGATATAATGTTAATTCCACATGATAAATCAAAATGCGGAATTGTAATTGAAATAAAGCAAATTGAGAAACAAAAAGAAAGAGAAAGTGATAACAATTTCACAAAACGAATTAACGTAAATATTAAAAATGCTCTGGCACAAATAGACCGAAATAAATATTACAAAACACTTATTGACAATAAAATAGAACAAGAAAAAATAATCAAACTTCCAATAGTTTTTGCTGGTAAAGAGCCTTATGTTATTCCACGTAAAGTTGATTGACAAAAAAAAGGCTATATCATTGTAGATCATATAGGTTGTAAAATTTAATAAAGCTCACAAAATTGTAATGAAAGTTAAAATTAGAGTAATTTTTAACTTTTTGATGTGATACGTAATTACTCCCCAATTTTCCAATTTGAGTCATGAAAACTCGTTTAAAATCAGTGTTTCTAAGTAGATGGACAAATAAAAACGATGTTTTTTATTTTGTAACATGTTTATTATCAGGTGAAAGCTAATTAAAAACTAAACACTTAAAGCAAAGCACTTACTTATTTATACGAAGACAATAAAATAAAAAAACATGTATAAAAATATAATTACAGTCCTTATATTCCTTTTGTTTTTTGCAAATATGGGATTTTCGCAGCCTACTGAGATAGACCCAAATGGATATAATATTTTTTATCACGAAAGTGGCAAAAAAGCAAGCGAGGGACTCCTAAAAGATGGAAAACCAAATGGATATTGGAAAACTTATTATCCTGATGAAGTAATGAAATCGGAAGGAAATAGACGAAATTTTTTGTTGGACAGCACTTGGAATTTTTATAATAAAATTGGTGATACTACTCAGAAAATAAGTTATCTACGAGGCAAAAAAAATGGTTACTATTTTAAATATAACACAACTCTTGATGGCAAAAAAAATACTGTAGCTTCAAAAGAAATGTTTATTAATGATAAAAAAGAAGGTAAATCATACTATTTTTATGAAACAGGTGAGTTGCACAAAATTGTTGCTTACGAAAATAATATTAAGGAAAAAAAAGCCTACGAATATGATAAAAATGGAATAATTATAACTATAAATCAATACAGATATAATAATTTGGTAGATAGAGATGCCATAAATAGATACGATGTAGAAGAGAAGAAGCATGGAGAATGGATAGAATTTTATGATAATTATAAAATAAAAACCAAACAAAACTACAAAAAGGGACTTTTACACGGATATTATCAAGAATTTAGCAAATCTGGAAAATTATTGAAAAATGAAAGATACAAAGATGGTGAATTAATTGTTGCTCAAACTGAAAATAATAGTCAAAATCCTACCGTAAAAAAGAAGATCAATATAAAAAAAGAATATCACCAAAATGGGGAAGTAAAAACAATGGGTGGATATACTGATGAACAATTGCCCATTGGTGTGCATAAAGTTTTTGCCGAAACGGGAGAGGTTGTTTCTGCTACAACCTACAATGACTTAGGTGTTAAAGTATCAGAAGGAATTATTGATACTTTGGGAAAAAAGCAAGGCGATTGGGTTTTATTTTATTCCGAAGGAGAAAAAAGAGCCGAAGGAAAATATAAAAACGGTAATAGGGTAGGAGAGTGGTTGTTCTTGTTTGAAAATGAGAGTGTTGAACAAAAAGGAAGTTATTTAAAAGGCAAGCCTGATGGGAAATGGCAATGGTTTTACGAAACTGGTGAACTCCTACGAGAAGAAATTTACGACGACGGCGACGAACAGGGTAAAACCTACGAACTCACAATTGCTGGCGACACAATTTACAGAGGAAATTTTGAATATGGCGAAAAACAAGGAAGTTGGTATTACTGTGTTGGCGATGAATTTATGCAAGGAAATTATAAGTATGGAATGAAAGATGGCATTTGGGAACATTATTACTATCCCGAAATGCAACTGAAACACAAAGGATTGTTCTCGCAAGGTAACGAACAAGAGACTCATAAATTCTATTATCCATCGGGAAAATTAAAAGAGCAAGGCAAATTTTTAACAGGAAAAAGAGACGGAACTTGGCGTTTCTACGATAAAGACGGAAACCTAAAAACAACAATAACCTACACTTTTGGAAAAGTAGAAAAAATAGATGGAGTAAAAATAGAAGATAAAAAGAAAAAGAAGAACAGATCAAAATGATGAAGTTATGTTTTTCAATTATTCAAGTCCTTTAATGATAAAAGGAACAAATATAAAATTAGATATTTGATTGAAATTATTATCGTTATGTGTGAAAAATAGACTTCCATTATTTAGATTAACAAAAAATAATTAAAATTATGTCATATTACAATTGGGAAAAAATTGTTTCAAACTTATCTAATAAAGAGTTGGCTCAATTAATAAGAAATAAAAATTCAGAAATGTCTGAAAAAGTTAATGCGGCTGAAAAAGAATTACAAAAAAGAAATTTTGAAGTAGAAAATAAGGACAGTTTAACAAAAATAGTAAAACCAATAGAAATAGATGAGAATTCGCCATTTTTACATACTAAAAAAGCAGTTTGGATAACTTCTCTTTTGGGAGGTCCTTTGGCAGTGGGTTATTTAATGTTTGAAAATTATAGAAATTTAAACAATCAAAAAAATGCGAAAATCTCTTTGATTTTGGGAATTATTATAACGATTTTATTATTTATTGGACTCCTTTCTACGCCAGAAAATATTATAGACCAAGTTCCTAATCAAATAATTCCATTTGTTTATACTGGAATAATTTATTTAATAATAAAAAAGATATTTGGTGATATTTTAAACACACACAAGCAAAATGGTGGTAGATTTTATAAAATATGGAGATCTATTGTTATTAGCATTGTTGGCACATTTATTATTGTTTTAGGTCTTTTTATTTATATTTTTACATCTCCAACTAATAATGCCGACATTGAAAAATATGAATTATTGATGACTGATTTTCAACAAAATGAAGAGCGGTCTGTAAAAGTTTTCTCAATAATTGAAAGTGGAGATACAACAGAAATATTAAGACAATTGGAGCAAAATAAAGAATGCTGGAAGGAAAACTTATTGATTTTAGAGGAAACGAAGGAATATCATGTTAAAACATATTATGAACTTTTAAAACAATATTGTGAATTAAGATTAAAATCAAATGAACTTTTAGAAAAAAGTTTTATAGAGAAGACATATATTTATGATATTCAAATAAATAGTGTTTTTTCAGAAATGGATAATGTTATAGAAAGGATTGAAAATTTCTAAATTAATAATGTGTTTTGCTTTAAGTTGATTTAAAATAAAACCGAAATCACTTATGAAAAACTAAACCAAGGAACAAATTAATTATAAATAGTAAATTTATTTATATGATAACCAATCAATTAATTAACCCAAAAAGCATAGTTGTAGTTGGAGCATCAAACAATGTTCATAAGCCAGGAGGAAAAGTGCTGAAAAATTTATTAGACGGCAATTTTAAAGGTAATCTTTATGCAACAAACCTCAAAGAAGATGAGGTTCAAGGTATAAAAAGTTATAAAGATTTAAGAAATCTGCCCGATACTGATTTAGCAATTATGGCAATTGCGGCAAAATATTGTCCATCAACAATTGATTTTCTTACTAAAAATAAAAACACCAAAGCATTTATAATTTTATCTGCTGGTTTTGGAGAAGAAAGCGAGGAGGGAGCAAAATACGAACATCAAATTGTAGAAACAATTAATGCAGTAAATGGTTCATTGATAGGACCTAACTGTATTGGTGTTTTAAATACAAATTACAATGGTGTTTTTACAACTCCAATTCCAAAATTAGACCCGCAAGGGGTTGATATGATTTCTGGCTCGGGAGCAACTGCTGTTTTTATTATGGAAACTGCACTCCCAAAAGGGCTGACATTCAATAGTGTGTATTCCGTAGGAAATAGTGCACAAATGGGAGTTGAAGAGGTGTTAAAATACTTGGACGAAACTTTTGATACTGTAACAAGTTCAAAAACAAAACTGCTTTATATTGAGACAGTTAATAAGCCTCAAATGCTTCTAAAACATGCTTCTTCTTTAATTAGAAAAGGTTGTAGAATTGCTGCCATAAAAGCGGGAAGTTCGGAGGCGGGAAGCCGTGCTGCATCGTCGCATACAGGAGCGTTGGCAAGTCCAGATGTGGCGGTTGATGCCTTGTTTAAAAAAGCTGGAATTGTGCGTTGTTCGGGACGTGAAGAATTGGCGAATGTTGGTGCAATTTTTCAACATAAAGAATTAACAGGCAGAAACATAGCGATAATTACTCATGCTGGCGGACCTGCCGTTATGCTCACAGATGCTCTTTCCGATGGGGGTTTGGTAGTCCCAAATATTGAGGGCAAAAAAGCAGACGATTTGCTCGAAAAACTATATGCTGGCTCGTCGGTTTCCAATCCTATTGATTTTCTTGCAACGGGAACTGCCCAACAACTTGGCGAGATTATTGATGCTTGCGAAAACGATTTTGACAACATAGATGCAATGGTTGTAATCTTTGGAAGTCCTGGTTTGTTTGATGTTTTTGATGTTTATGATATTTTGGACGAAAAAATGAAGACTTGTAAAAAGCCAATTTATCCAGTATTACCTTCATTACAAGAGACAAAAGAGGAGATTTTGCATTTCCAAAACAAAGGCAGACAAAGTTTTGCTGATGAAGTTTTACTCGGAGATGCTTTAACAAAAGTATTTTTTACACCCAAACCGCAACCCGAAAATGTAGAACTACCAAAAATTGATATTAAAAAAATAAGAGAAATAATTAAAACGGCAGGTTCAGGATATATTTCTCCCGAAAATATTCAGGCATTGCTCGATGCAGCAGGAATTCCTCGTGCAGGCGAGGCGGTTGTTACAACAAAAGAGGAAGCAGTTAAGCTCGCTAAACAGCTTGGTCTTCCAGTAGTTATGAAAGTTGTAGGACCAGTTCATAAATCTGATGTTGGTGGAGTTGTTTTAAATGTGGAAACCGAAAAACAAGTTGCTACGGAATTTGAACGTATGATAAAAATAAAGAATACGACTTCAATACTTTTGCAACCGATGTTGAGTGGAACCGAAATTTTTGCAGGAGCAAAATATGAGGAAAATTTTGGGCATCAGATACTTTGTGGGCTTGGAGGTATTTTTATTGAAGTTTTTAAAGATGTAAATTCAGGACTTTCTCCAATTTCAAATTCGGAGGCTTTGGATATGATTAAAAACCTGAAAAGTTATAAAATAATACAAGGAGTGCGTGGGCAGGAAGGCATAAATGAAAAACAATTTGCTGATGTAGTAGTCAGATTGTCAGCACTTGTAGAGGCTGCACCAGAAATTATGGAAATGGATTTAAACCCACTTCTCGGAACTGCCGAAAAAGTTATTGCAGTAGATGCAAGAATAAAATTGAAATAAATTTTTAGGCAAACTAAAATAAATAATTAGCCAATTTAAACGAAGTTATTTTTTTCTTTAACAATTCAAAAAAAATATGAGAATATCGGGAATATTTAATCTTTTTTTGAAGTAGTTAAAGGGAAAAAGAACAAGTTTAAATGGCTAATTATTTATTTTAATTTGCCTTATCCTTTCCAGTCTGCCATTTGCACTTGGAAAGGTGTAATTAAAACAGTCTTTTGTGAATAGAATAATAATGTTTCATTTCTGAACCAAAACCTTTATTAAATCTGGCTACACCTTCAATGTCCGAACCTATAAAATCAAAAATTAAATTTTGATTTGAATAATATTCAATAATTTTATCGTGCATAAAATAGTTTAGTCCTTTTTTTCTGCCTTCAGGAGTGCGAGCAGTAAATTTAAGAATATGATTTTCTATTTTTAATACAAAAATTGCAGATAGATATTCATTTTCGGGAGAAATTGCAAAAAAAAGTTTGCCTATATTTTTGGCAAATGAATAAGTAAAAATCTTTTCTATTTTGCTTATATACAGTGTTTTATTTTTTGTGATAGGAAACTTAATATCAGATTTTTTAATTTCTATAAATTTAGTTATATCCGTAGATTCTTTAAATTTATAATCTATTTCATTTACCTTTCTTAAATTTCGTCTGTGTTTTTTTGAGTAATTTTTATAAAGTTTGTTGTAATTTTTATTCAAATCAAGTTCGTAGTTTGTTCTTTTTTTTATGTTATATTTTGTGTCTAATTCCGATAAATTATGATTTAATGAAATATCAATAATCAAAAACTTTTTAGGAATAGAATTTAAAAACTCATTAATAATATTTGTTGAAATTTCTTTTTCAGAAAAAAGACTAATTTTCTGAAAAAACACAGGTTGATACAAATAACTTAATAAATGTTTTTTTGCTGCAGGTAGTGCCATAATAAATTCATAATCATCTGAAACAAGAGCCTCCCATTTTGGTGAAACAATATCAAGATACCACGAATAGCCATAAATAAGTCCATTTTTTGCATTTTTTATACAGTTATCCCATTTATATTTATCTATCTGTTTGTGTTTTATGTATTTTATTTTCATTGTTTTATGTGTAAACATTGTCTCCGTCGCCAGGATAAAAAATATAATTTTTATCTTCAAATTTTGATGATATTTCCTTTGAGCTGTAAAAATTTTGTGAGAATTTTTTTGTAAATAAATAGAACTTCTTATTGCTAAATATTTCTAATAAATTTTCATCAAATATTGTAATTATTCTAATTTTATTTTTCTTTATTATTTTTAATAATACACAAAAAATATTATTAAGTTCGTTTTTATTATAATATAAATAAGGTATTTCCATATTTTTAACATTAATTTTTATGATAAAAAAAGCAGATATTTTGTTGTTGTTATATATTTTTATGTTGTTATAAAAGAAGTCATGACTAATATCGGAAAAAAAATATTTTTTCGAAAAAGCATCAACAGTAGCCGCTTGTATAACCCATGGATATTTTTGGAAATGATTTAATTCGTTCTGATTTCTTTTGAATGGGTTTTGGATATTCTTTTGTGAAATAAAATTTTTAATTTCATCATCTATAAAACTAATATAGTTATATTTTATGGATTTAGTTTTTGGTTTTACAAATAAAAATTTTATATCAATGAAAAGATTACCAATTTTATCAATAAATTTTAAGGGAATAATTATTTTTCTAAAAAAACGGTTTTTATAAGGAAGAATTTGATGAAAAGACAAACGAATATAAAATCGTTTGCCTACCAAAGACTTAATTTGTTTAAAATATTTACTTTTATCATAAAGAGCTTTTGATTGCGGAGCATAGTTTGAAAAAAGAATATTTCCATTTAAGTCTTTAACTATTTCGTTGAGAATTTGTAGTGAATATCCTTTTCTCCTATGCTTAGGGTGTATCCAGCTTCCGCTAATCCACTGAATTCTAGTCCTATTCTCTTCAATCCATAGCCAGTCAGAAAACATACATCTGTATCCAATAAGTTCGTCTTTCAAATACAAAAGATAGAACGCAATATTATTTTTATTTGCCCGACTATTTTTAATATACGACAACGCCCTGTGATACGAAATAGGTATATTAGGCATATTTTTATACTCATCAGAATTTACAAATTTATATAAATCTTTTATGTATATTTTTTGTATTTTTTGCATTTTACTGATTATAACGTATTTTGTTGAAAAATATAAATATTCTGTATTGATGT
>JAOZQN010000308.1 GCA_029932195.1 Bacteroidales bacterium
TATGAAATAACTAAAATGTCCAGTTTGACTAGTGAAATTTTTGAGGTCTGTAATAGTAACAATATCACTATTTTCACAATCATTACTATAAACAGTCCATTGGAATATATTTTTGCTCTGCCCAAGGTTATTTACTTCTGTTCCGTAAAAAGTTTCGTTTACAAAGTCGCCAGCTCCACTTAGTACAATCCATTGTCCTGTTGCTGTAGCACTTTCCAGCAATGGATTGTTTGCGGATAAGGCTGTATAGCCTGTGCAAATTTCTTGGTCTTCTCCTGCATCTGCATTTACAGAATTGTTAGTAATAGTTACACTATTTACTGCTTGGCAATCATTTTGATCTACTGTCCATTGGAAAATATTATCTCCTTGATTAAGATTAGTAACCCAAGTTTCTGCATCTGCAGTATTTGCAAATGTTCCACTTCCACCAATTACATTCCATTGTCCTGAACCAACATTATCAGCATCTAATTGAATGCTATCAGAACAAGTTGTAGCTGGGTCTCCTGCACTTACGCTAAATTGATTATTAGTTATTGATACCTGAACAGAGTCTTTACAACTTTCTTCGGCATTTGTAACAACCCATTTAAGAGCTATTGTAGTTTCCTCATCAATATTGGAAACAGTTGCATTACTCATGCTCGACCATATAATATCTCCCGAAGAACTTGGGACTACTTTAATCCATTCACCTGTTCCTGGGCTTGGATTATTACCATCAAGAATTGCTGAACCATTACAAGTAACAAAATTAAAAGTAGCACTTGCAACAACTTTATTGTTAATAATGGTAACTTGGTCGCTTGCAACACAATTGTTCTTATAAACTGTCCACTCTAAACGAGTAGGATTATTATCTAAATTAGTTATAACACTATTGTATTGAGTATCATTAGCAACAATCCCACTTCCTGTTATTTTAGTCCAAACACCTGTTCCAGGAGAAGGATTGTCTCCTCTTAAAGTATAGGTATCTTCACAAATACGAACAAGGTCTTCTGTGTCTGCATCTACTATAAAATAATTATTTAAAATTTGTATTGTAGTATCTGAACTGCAATTGGGATTATATACATGCCAAGTAAATTCATTTGCTCCAATACTTAGCCCTGTTACATCACAAAAATTATCGGTAGAAGCATCTATAAAAGTTGCAGTATTAGGTAAACCTATTGTCCAATAACCATTTTCCCAAGGAGCAATATAAGCATTTCCTTGTAGTTCTATATTTTCGTCGCAAACTGTTTCTGGAGTAATAGACAAAGAGTAAATTTCACTGTTTGTAATTTCCACATCATCAGTAGCTATGCAGTTTCCTTTTTCGGTAGTCCATCTAAAAGTAGATGTTGTTATTGGCAGGTTTCTTATCCAAGTTTCGTTATCTGTCCAGCTATCAATAGTTATAGAGCCTCCAGCCAGATTTGTCCAATAATGAGCGTCAGCATCAACTGGTTGTACTGCATGTAATTGTGCTTGACCTTCACAAACTATATCATCTACTCCTGCATCTGTTATAACATAGTTATTTATTATTGTTGTATCAATAGAACTGGTGCAAGTTGTATTGCCTATTGTATTATATATTGTCCATGTAAAGACATTATTATTTGCTGCTAAACCTGTTATATATATAGGATTTACTGTGGAAGTTCCTGATAATCCACTACCTGTAGTTTCCTCCCAAGTGCCTGTGCCGACAATTGGATTTACAGCGGTTAGGGTAACTGTGCCATCACAACTTTCATTTTCAAAATCTGCATCTACATTAGAAATAATTGCTTCTGATGGCAAAGCATTATAAATACGGATTTGGTTTGCGTCTGAACAACCATTTCGTGTTATTGTCCACTCAAAAACATTGTCTCCTTTTCCAAGTCCTGTTATTTCTGTGTTGTAGATAGTTGGGTTGGTTGGTATGCCTACTCCTTCAATTAAACTCCATTCACCAGTATTATTATTACCAGGTTGTTCGGCATTCATTATTTTATGATCATAACAAATTGTATCGTTTTCTCCAGGATATGCATAAAAACCATTATTAATAATTTTTATAGTATCAGCATTTTCTCCTACTGTCCATTTAAGCTCATTTAAGCCTGATGCTAAATCGTTTATCTCTGTATTGTGTAGCGTAGCATTGGCAAAAATAGCATTACCTGTTATAACTGTCCAATAACCAGTTTCGGGAAATGGATTAATCGCATCAAGGGTTGTAGTATTAGTGCAAATTTCTTGGTCAACTCCTGCAGGATTATAAAATACAGAAATAGAATCATTTGCAATACACTCATCATATTCTATTGTCCAAAGAAACTTGTTTTCCCCAAGAGAGAAGTTTGTTACATAAAGAGAATCAATCCATGTTTCAGATGTTGAAGATGAAATTATTTCTATATCAGGGTTTAAAACTGTCCAGAAGCCCTCATCGTATTCATAATTAAAATCATAAGCCTCTAATAGCACTTCTTCATCAGAGGCATAAACTGTTATATCTTCTTGATTTTTAATTATTGCTAAATAAGCTGCAACCATCTTGTTGTCAGAATAGGAACATTCACCATTACTAATTCTCCAAGTCATGTAAGTGTGTCCCATCATGTTTGGAGTAAAATAAGTATTAAATAAATCATTGTTTTCGTATATTCCATTACCACTTGTTAAATACCAAAACCCCTCAAAACCATGTCCAAATGAAGATGGGTCGTTTCCATTTAGTTGAATTGGAGCACTACTACAAACTGTTGTATCATCACCAGCATAAGCAAATGCTGTATTAACTGCAATGGTTGTAGTGTCTGACATGAAATATGTGCCATCTGTAATTGTCCATTTCAATGTATTATAGCCATCACCTAAATCTATTACTTCTGTGTTGTATAGTGTTGGGTTTTGGATAGTTCCGTATCCTGTTACAAATTCCCAGTAACCAGACAATCCAGAAGGTAAAGTAGCATTTAAGCTTGCGGTATTATCACAAGAATACATGTCTTCTCCTGCATTTGCACAGTCAGGAAAATAATATATATTTATACTATCAGTATGACTACAAGTTCCTTTTTCAATTGTCCAGTAAAATAAATTATTTCCAAGATTAAAATTTGAAACTTCGGTATTATGGAGAGTGTTATTTGTAATTATTATATCATTATCTAAGCTCGTCCATTGACCATCTTCACTTATATTTGCATTCATTTGAAATATATCAGCACAAATATCCACGTCTTCACCTGCTTCTGTATATATTGCACCTGTGAATATATTTAGAGTATCGGAAGAAGAGTAATCCTCAGCAGAAATTTCCCAAACAAGAGTAGCATTTTCAAAATCACTAACTACTGTATTAAATAAAGAAGTATTTTGAATTTGAGCAGTGCCAGATATTAAAGTCCACTCTCCTATGTATCCTTCTGGTGGTGGTGTTGCATTTAATTCTGTATTATTAGCATCGCAAAGAAATATATCGTCGCCTGCATTGGCATCTTCTGTTACAATTATTTTTAAGAAAGCAGAATATGTTTGGTTGCATTGTTTTACTCTCCATTCTAAAATAGTTACTCCTGCTTGTAAATTTTTTATTTTTGCTCTATGATTGTCTGCATTAATAATATTTCCCGAACCAGAAACTAAATGCCAACGCCCTGCACCATAACCATGAAAACTTCCACTAATATTTACTTCTGATTTTGTTGTGTATATATCGGGACGAACAGACGGACTAATTTCAGAAACCTTCTTAATATAAAACATCTCATAAAAGTCTACCGACATTGGTTTGTAATTGTATCGTATTGTAACAAGATTATCATCTGTTAAATGAACTAAAGTTGCAGGTTTATCTGATGTTTCAATAATTGCATTAGGGCTATGAGACCACGAAAAATTATCACTCTTAGTATCAATCGGTTTTAAATAAATATAATCTTGGCACGTATAAATAGTGTCAAAAGCATAAGTCCAATTCCAAACACAAGCTCCAATAAAACAATCCATTGGATTTAAGTAGGTTATGAGAAGGTAGTCAGTTGACGAGCAATAATCATTAGTTACAGTTCTGCTTGCTCCTTCTTCATACGAAAAGCCTGTTTTTAAACTTACTGACTTAGCTTCTGGATTTATTATATTTTCAGTATGGCAAAGGTCGTTTCTCCATAAACCAGTAACATCGCTATCTTCTTCTGATGTTATATCTATTGTATAAGGTCCACAGTATGAAAAATCTCTGTCATCGCTTACCTTAACAAAAGGCTCTCTGCAAATAATTGTAATTTCGTCCCATGTAATATCACCAGAATTATTTACTGTCCATCGGAAAGTATTTTCGCCTTTTTGTAATCCACTAACTCCTGTAGTATTATTTGAAGAAGAGTGTATTATTCCCTCCCCAGAAACTAAGCTCCATACTCCGTAGCCTTCGATTGGAATTTCTGCATTCAAAAAAGAATATTTTGAGCATACTTCTTGGTCTTCTCCTGCTTCTGCCTGCGAATAGGCTTTTTGATTTATTCCTATTATAAGGAAAGTAATCAAAATTACTGATAGTAGTTTAGTTAGTTTCATAATTATATTGGTTTATTTGGTTTAGTTTATTTTTGGGTAAATTGTTCTACAAAAAGACTTAAACGGAGACAAAAAAGGTTGCATGAAAAAATAAACTTTATTTTAACATAACTTTCTGAATATCTGGACTTTAAACATAGTTATAGAGCCTGAAAAAATATGATGTATTATCAAATAATTTCTGTAAATATTATGTTACAAAAGTAAGTCAAAATATTATGTTTGTCAATGGGGGAAAAGCGTATTTTTAGGTAGGGGTTTTGAGTAGGAAAATTCAGTTATCAGTTATCAGTTATCAGTTTGGCAATGCCCTGATATTTTTACTGATAACTGTTTACTGATAACTGAAAAGTTATATTTCTATAATTTTATTTTTTATGGCATATTTTACCAAGTCAATAGTTGTGTTGAGGTTTAGTTTGTTGAGGATGTTTCGTTTGTGTTTTTCTACTGTTTTTGGGCTTATAAATAACTCATCTGCAATATTTTTGATAGGCAAACCGTCTGCAACAAGTTTAAGTATTTCTTTCTCTCGTTCGCTTAGCACATTTTTTTTAGAATATTTGCTTATTTCTTGTTCTTTTTTTATATAATCAATAATTAAAGTGTTTGATATTGAATTGCTTATATAGTTTTCGCCTTTGCTAACGGCATAAATTGTGTTTGCAAGTTCCTCTCTTTGTGTTTCTTTGGGTAGGAAAGCATTTGCACCAGCTTGAAGTGCCTCAAAAATAGACTCTTGATTTTCGTTACCAGTAAAAATTATTACTTTAATTTCGGGAAAATCTTTTTTTAGCATTTTACAAATTTCAATACCAGTCATATTTGGCATTGCAATATCAAGGATAATTATATCTGGCGAATAGTTGTCTAATTTTTCAAATAATTCTTTGCCATTTCCAGCTTCGGCAATAACTTCCATGTCGTTGTAAATCATTAGCGAGGCTGTAAGTCCGTCTCTAACAACTTGGTGGTCGTCAACTAATATTAATTTTATCTTATCCATTTCTAATTAGGTGGTTAGTTTAAAGTTTTAAAGTTATTTCTTTTATAAGAGAAGGTTTTTATTTGCTATAAGAGCCTTGTTATTTAATAGAAGACCTATTTTTTCGTAGGAATGTCCTCTCCTGAAATTTTTGAAGACAAGCGTTGTAAAACCCGCAAGCGTCGTAAAACCCGCAAGCGTTTGCAAAACCTTGTGGCGTTTATAATTTAAGAATAAATTGTGAGCCTTTTCCAATTTCACTTTTTACAGAAATTTTAGCATCAATTTTATCAGAAAGTTCTTTACATAGGATAAGTCCTAAGCCTGTTCCTTTCTCATTATTAGTTCCTTGTGTTGAATGATGCACCTCTGGTTTAAAAATTTTAGTCAAATTACTTTCGCTTATTCCTACTCCTGTATCTGAAACTTTTATTGTGGTATAACTTTTATTTGCCTCAGCCAAAATAGTTATTTTACCACCTGCTGGTGTAAATTTTATTGCATTATTTATCAAATTTCGTAAAATTGTTTTTAGAATATTTTCGTCTGTCAGACCATTAATACTTGATGGAATATCAGTAATTATTTCTATATTTTTATCATTAGCCGTAGCTTTCAGCAATGTTATTGTATTGATAATTAATTTATTCAAATCTATTTCAGTCTTATTAATTTTCAAATCATCTCGCTGCGACATTGACCAAAGTAGTAGGTTTTGAAATAGACCGTAAGAATTTTTTGCAGTTTTATTTATACTGTTTGCAAAATAATGAGTTTTTTCTTTGCTCAGATTAATATTTGGGTTGGATAAAATCTCTGACATAGAAATAAAAGCAGTAAAAGGAGCTTTTAAATCGTGGGAAATTATTCTAAAAAACCTGTCTTTGATGGCATTTAGATTTTGTAACTTCTCCTCCGATCTCTTTTTCAGTCTGTAATTACTAAAAATAAAAACAACTAATAATAAGGATAATATAAATGCAGTTATAAAAAATATTTTTAAATTTTGTTGTCGTTTTACAACCTCTTTGTGTTTTATTTCGTTAATTTCTTGCTCTTTTTCAAACTCATATTCCATTTCGAGCTGAGTAATTTTTTTCGTATTTCCAGAATTTATTATACTATCATTTAGCTCGTTAAATTGAGTTAGGTATTTAAAAGCTAAATCATAATCTTCCATTTTTTCGTAAGCCTCGCTCAAAAGCCCCGACGCTTCTCTAATTGCAGTAATAGTCCCAATATTTTCGGACAAATAAAGTGCTTTTGAGGCATATTTTATTGTGCTGTCGTTCTTTTCAATTTCGTTAAAATACTCAGCCAGTTTGTTATATGTATTTGCTAGTCCGTATTTATCATCAATTTGGGTGTATAATTTTTTTGCTTTATTAAGATGTTCAAGTGCCTGTTTTAAATCTGTTGTTTTACGGGAAGTGTATCCAATATTTAGATGTAAAAGGGCTTGCAATTTTATATTCTTATTTTTTTCTGCAATAATGAGTGCATTATTGTAATGCTCAATTGCTTGCGTATAATTTTTGAGGTTATTATAATCTGCTCCAACATTATTATAATTTGTTGCAATATTTGCCGAGTCATTGTTTATAATTGCAATATCAAGAGCCTGAATGTCGTATTCCAAAGCTCTTTCATGATTTTCTAGCATCTGATAAATCCGAGCAATTGCTCCAATTGCCACACCTTTCCTATTCTCGTCGCCAAGTTTTTCTAATGTTTCAAGCGATTTAAAGAAATATTCCAAAGCACGTTTCAAATCACCTCTTTCTGCATAAAATATACCCAAAATATGAAAACATTTTGCTATTTCTGTTTTAACATCTAATTTTTCGGCAAGTTTTAATGCTTTTTGGGCATAAGTATGTGTTTCTTTGGGATTTGTCCTATACGAACTAACTGCAATTTTATAATAAACAGTTACTTTTAACGAATCATCTGGCAATTTTTCAACAGCATTTTTGAGGCTGTCAATATTTTGTGCATTTGTATTGAGAACAAAAAATAAAATTGCCAAAATCAATATTGTTATCCTTTTTTTCACAAGTTTTTTTTAATAATTTCGTAAATTAAATAACTGAAGTTTCGGAGTTGTAATTAGCTGGTTGTGAACACATTACAA
>JAOZQN010000309.1 GCA_029932195.1 Bacteroidales bacterium
TAATGCTAAAATTGACCTTCAAAAGTGTCGTTTATATATGGTTAACTACTTATATCTTCAATTACTTTAAAATATTTTGAAATCATGATATTTTATCTAACTTATTTTGACTATCTAACATCAATTCATAAATTCCCGACCACATAACAAAATCTCTATCGTCGCCAAGCTCTCCATTTTCTAACTTTTGATGAAATTTATCACTTTTTATATCATATTTTTTTTCGTATTTATTTAAAGTTGCTTGCATTCTTTTTATTTCACGTTTCAAACGAGCCACATGATAATCCATAAATCTATCTACAAATAAATTATTATTACCAAAAGTATTTAGTAAAGTTTGCATTTTGGTTGCATAAGGCTTATCTATATTTAATATTACTTGTTCTATTTTTCTACGTTTTTAATAAATTATCAAAATATTGAATTGTTTTTTTCAGACCGTCATCAAGTTTTATTTTTGGCTGCCAGTTTAATTTTTCTTTAGCAAGGCTGATGTCTGGTTTTCTTTGCAATGGGTCGTCTTGTGGAAGTGGTTGATAAATTATTTTTGATTTTGAACCTATCAAATCAATAGTTTTTTGAGCCAATTCTAAAATTGTAAATTCATCTGGATTTCCAATATTTACTGGACCAATAAATTTCTCATCAACATTCATCATTTTTGTAGCACCTTCAATCAAATCATCTACATATTGAAAACTACGAGTTTGCAGACCATCACCATAAACAGTAATGTCTTTATTTTTAAGAGCTTGAACTATAAAATTAGAAACTACTCTCCCGTCATTTGGGTGCATACGTGGACCATAAGTATTAAAAATTCGGATAATTTTTATTTTAACCTGGTTTTGAATATGATAATCCATAAAAAGAGTTTCAGCACAGCGTTTACCCTCGTCGTAGCAAGAACGAATACCAATTGGATTTACGTGTCCCCAGTAGGTTTCCTTTTGTGGGTGCTGTTCTGGATCACCATAAACTTCACTTGTTGAGGCTTGTAAAATTCTGGCTTTCATTCTTTTGGCAAGACCAAGCATATTTGTTGCTCCAAGAACGGAAGTTTTTATTGTTTTTATCGGATTGTATTGATAGTGAACAGGTGAGGCGGGACAGGCAAGATTATAAATCTCATCAATTTCGGCATAAAATGGCATTGTTACATCATGTCTAACAAGCTCAAAATAAGGATTGTCCAACAGATGAATAATATTTTGTTTACTTCCTGTAAAAAAATTATCCAAACAAATTATTTCGTTTCCTTCGTTCAAAAGCTTCTCGCTAAGATGCGAACCAATAAAACCTGCTCCTCCTGTTATCAATATTTTTTTCATATTATTTTTATAAAGGGAAATTCAATGGAAATACAATGGAAAGCCAGTAGGAACTCCATTGTTTTTCAATTATTTTTCATTTCTTTCAATTGTATTTCCATTGTTTTTCAATAGTTTTTCATTTTTTTCAATAGTTTTTCCAATGTTTTTCATTTCTTTTTTATGATAAATATCTAATGCTACAATTATTGCTGTAAATCCCCAAAAAGGAACAGACAATTTATCGGTATCTAAAAAATTATTTAGAAAACCATGCACAAAGTAACTTATCAGTCCTAATGTTGTCCCAAATGCAAGCATTTTTATCTCTTTGTCATTTGAATTATGATAAACTTTTATTCCTGTGCTAATTATTGTTATTGCAAGTATCAGAAAAGTTATCATTCCAAGAACTCCTTCCTCGGCAAGTGGTCCAAGATATTCGCTGTGTGCATTTCCACGCCGTCCCATATTTGTGCTGATGATAGTTTTTTCGTAAGATATTTGAAATGGGGCATACTGAAACATGTATGTTCCTGGTCCCCAGCCAAAAACAGGTCGTTCTTTAAACATTCTAATTGCACAATTCCACCTATTAATTCGCTCTAAATTAGAGGCATCGGTAGAAACATTTGTTGCTGAAGTTATTTGTTTAGAAAAATCTGCTGACGAGTCCTGGTCATTATTGCTAAGCATATCAAAAATAAAAAAACTATTAATGCTAAACAAAATAATAACCACAGTTAATACAGTAAGAATAACTTTATAATTAATTTTTAATTTAACAACAAGCCAAACACCTCCAAGTCCAATAAAACTAATCCATGCAGCCCGTGAATAAGAAAGCACGAGTGCCAAAAGAACAAAACTTGTTATTCCAAGTATAATTAATTTAAAATTTATTTTGTAATTAGAATAAAAAACAAGACCAATAAGAACTGGTAATAAAAGTGCCATTACTGCACCGTAAGCAGTATGATCATTGTAAAACGGTTTTGCTACGTGATGTGAAGCATTTTGCTCAAAAATATTTACATTTGCATGATTGTAGGTAGTATAAATTATTACAATTAATAAAGCTACAGAATATATAATAATAAATGGTTTTATTTTTTTATAATCCGAAAAAATTTGTGTTCCAAGAAAGAAAATTGGAATAATAAACCATAATTTAGAAATAATATATTTGAACGAAACCGCTGGCATTGAGCTTGTAAAACTTGTAAAAAACATCCAAATTAGATAAAAATATATCGCTATTGAAATTGGGTGAGTAACTAGTCTTTTATCAATTTTTCGTTCAACAGCTAATTTTAAGATTACAATAAACATTAGCCCAAGTAGCAAAGGCTCAGTTGGTAAGAACATATTAACAGGCAAACCTGGTATAAATTCGTCAAGAGAAACAGAAAGCGGTGTAAAAAATACAATTATAAAAAACAGTTTGTCGGTTGAAAATATTGCAAAACCTGCTATAAGTAGCAAGAATGGAATTGCCATAAAATAGTATATTTCAAAATATAAAAATATAGCATTCAATCCCACAAACAAAGCACTTATAGCCAGCAATAAAATATTTCCGTTTTTTAATTTTTCTAACATTTTTAATAAAGATGAGATTTTGAAGTATTAAAATTTTGGCTACCCACGTAAAGTTGGACAATGAAATTCGTGTAAAGCGTGGACGCTTTACGCATAAATGACTATGTGGCAAGCGTCCACGCTTGCCACGATTAATCATTGAAAATCAATTAAGTCCAACGTTACGTGGGTAGCCAAAATTTTGAAAAATTCTAAAAAGCTATTTTTTATTGCTATTTACAGTATTATGTTCTTGTAATCTAACTTTAAATTCCTTAAATAAATCCAAAGATATTGCCATAACAATTGAAAAAACAAAAGCTCCAAGTGTGGACATAACAACAATAAGCCACCTAACAGGATACGATTTCTTCTCCGCAGGTTGTGCCGATTCTACTATATATTTCTGTGTTACAGTAGCTTCTGCGTTTATTTTCGTTTCTGTAAGTTTATTTTTCAAATCGCTCAGTTGTTTTTTCTCAAAAGTAATAACATCTTTTAAAATATTATACAAATCACCATTTTCTGCAAGAATTTTAAATTTTCGTTGAAAAATAGCATCATTTATTGCATTTAAAGTATTATTACCTACAGCTTTACCATAAGCCTCACTATATCTATCTGTTTCTATAAAATAATCAAGAATTCCTCCTTTTCTAATAATTTCCAGAGAGTCCTCCAAAGAAATAATATATTCGTATTGCTCATCATACTCTTCTTTTACGATGTAATAAGCCTCTTTTGCTCTTATTCTTTGCATGTCATTTATCAGAGTATCAATAAGATTAGCCATATCATTTGCCATATTTGCAGCAACAATTGGATCTTTGTCTAAAACAGTTATTTGAACCGATTGAAATGGAGTTTTATTAAAACTTACGTTTCCATTAAACTCCTGATAAATAGCTGTTCTAGGATATTTTGAGTCTTTTTCTATTTCGTAATGCTCTACCAAATTATATTTTTCTATTATCCTATCTTTTATCTGATTAGACCTCAATACTTGCAACATTCTTTCCATATCTTCGTCTTCTCCAAATTTTAGAAGGTCGGCTTTTGAATTTTTTGTCAAAATCATTTTTGACAATGATCCTGTTGTTGTAGGGAATAAAACAACTGTTGATTGATACTTCTCTTCTATTGATAATGACGTTATTATAGAAAGTATTGCCCCCAACATTGTTATTGCTATTATAGGCATTTTTTTTCGCCACAAAAACACTAATACCTCAATTAAGTCAAAATTGAACGTTTTTTTTTCCATTTTTTAGTAGTTAAAAATTATGAAATTTATAAAGTTTATAAAATTGTAAAATTAAATGAATTTTAGTTGCAATAAGTATCATAAATATATAACTTTCAACTTTACAAACTTAAAACTATTTTATTATAATTAAAAAATATTTCTTTTTTCCTTTTCTTATCAAAAAGTATTTATTATTGATTAAATCTGTTTCCGAACAAATATAATCTGCTTTATTATTTTTTTCTTGATTTACACTTAAACCATTGTCTTTCATTAATCTACGGCATTCTCCTTTTGAGCTGAAGACTTTTGTTTTTTCAACTAATAAATCAACAAGATTAGAATTTAAGTAATCATTTTTTGAGATTTGAAAAATAGGAATACCTTTAAAAATACTCAAAAAAGTTTTTTCATTTAATTTTGTGAGCATTTCTTTTGTTCCTTTCCCAAACAATATTTTTGAAGATTCAATTGCTCCGTCATACTCTTCTCTTCCGTGAATCATTACCGTAATTTCTTCCGATAGTTTTTGTTGCAATAGTCTGCGATGTGGCTCTTTTTTATGATTTTCAACAAGTTCAAAAATCTCATCTTTTGGAAGAAGCGTAAAAATTTTGATATACTTCTCAGCATCTTCATCAGAAGTATTTATCCAAAATTGATAAAATTCGTAAGGCGATGTTAAATTTGGGGCAAGCCAGACGTTTCCTTGTTCGGTTTTACCAAATTTTGTGCCATCTGCTTTTTTGATAAGTGGGCAAGTAACAGCAAAAGCCGTTCCTTGTGCTTTTCTTCTAATCAACTCTGTTCCAGAAGTTATGTTTCCCCATTGGTCAGAACCACCCATTTGAATTTTACAATTATATTTTTCGTAAAGATGCAAAAAATCATAGGCTTGCAAAAGTTGGTAGGAAAATTCGGTAAAAGACAGTCCTGTTTTGGACTCTGCCGACATTCTTGATTTTACAGAATCTTTTGCCATCATATAGTTTACTGTCAGATGTTTGCCAATTTCTCTGATAAAATCCAAAAAACCATAATTTTTTGTCCAATCATAATTATTTAAAAGCTCTGCTTTATTTTCCACCTCTTGATTAAAATCCAAAATTCCTTCAAGCTGTTTTTTTATAGCATTTTGATTATGATTTATAGTTTCTTCGTCAAGCAAATTTCGTTCTTTGGACTTTCCCGAAGGGTCTCCCACCATTCCAGTAGCACCGCCAAGAATAAGCAAAGGTTTATGTCCTGCTATTTGAAAATGTTTGAGCATCATTATAGAAACAAGGTGTCCAATATGCAGAGAATCAGCTGTTGGGTCAATTCCTACGTAAGCAGTTGTCATTTCTTTTTGTAGTTGCTCCTCCGTTCCAGGCATCATGTCGTGAACCATTCCACGCCATTTTATTTCTTCTATGTAGTTATTCATTTTTTATTTTATTTTTGGAAAACAATTGAAAATAAATAAAAGTTCAATTATTTTTTTATTAAATTTGTTAAATCAATTTCAAATTCATTTTCTATAGCAGTTATAAAACTCAAATCTTCTTTATGTTCTTTTAAATAGTTAATGATTTGATTTTTAGAATAATTTGCATCTTCAAAATTTCTTTTTAACCTTTTCATGTGTTTCCTCCTATCTGTGTATAAACGTTCATGATTAAATCCTAAAAAATCAATAAATTCTTTTGATTCTTTGTCGTTTTCGTCTATTTCAATATAAGTGTTATCTACAAATTTTATCCTTTTTTCAAACTGTTTGGCGCTTTGAAAGAATAAAGAATTAAAAAAAGTTGCATTTTTATAAACACTGTCTTTTTTGTATAAATTTGCAACTCTAAGAACTGCATAATAATTGTAATAATTATCATTAAATTTTAAAGCCGAATTAAAATGTTCTACTTCGGTAGCATCTAATTTTTGGATATATTTTTCAGTGTATGCACAAAAATTATTTTGTTCTTTTATTAATTCTGATTTTAATTTTAGATTATTTTTAGAATTATTTTCTTTATAAATCAATCCTTTTGAAAGAATATTTGAATTTGGGTCTTTTATCAAAAATTTCATTAAACTTCAAAATTATAGAGTTCTCCTATTTTATTTATTTCCGAAATTAATTTTGCCTTTTCTTGTTCATTTTTCGAACGAATTAATTTTTTTCGCAATTCCGTATAAGTATTCCACATTTTTTGTCCTTCTTTACCCATAAGATTTTTAAGTTTAAAATCATTGTGTAATAAATCATTAGGATCGTCTCCAATTGGTGATTTTCCTTTGTGAGCATCAACAAAACCTTTTTTGTTCCATTCTAAAATAATTCTTTCGTAAGGCTCAAATTGCGCCGCAATTATTGGGTTATGTGTTGATACAAAAATTTGAGTATTATTTTCGCCATTTTTATCCAAAACTATTTCTTGATAAGTTTCCATCAAATCAAATAAAAAATCTGGAAATAAGCTGTTTTCTGGCTCGTCTAAAAGTAAAAAGCCTTTTTTAATTTCTCTATTAAAATATAACGTAAAAATATGTCCTACTCTAAAAATAAAATTTCGTATTCCCGTGCTTAATTCGTTATAACTAATTTGTTTTTTTGTAGATTTTAATCGGATATATGCTTTTAAATTATCTGTTAATTGGATAGGATTGTTTGCATTTTCCAAGTCAAATTCTAAACCAGCATTTTCTAATATTTTGTTCCACAAATCTGCAATTTTATTTAATATTTTAGGATTTTTATCATCAAATTCTTTTATTAATTGTCTTTTTGTTTTTTCAATATTTTCAGGTTTAGTTTCAAATACCTCTCGTTCATTTTCTCTTTTTTTGATAAAAAATATTAATACTGTCCAAAAATCACTAATATTTTGGTCAGAAACAATATGTTTAGCAGGAAAAGATTTGAAAAGCTTTAATGCTTCATTTACATTGGTTTTTGGTACATCATCAACATTCATATATGAATTTTGCGAACTTTCTGGTGGAGAGTAGATAAGTAAATCAGTGCTATTATCTTTCAATATAATTTCCCAACGTATTTTATCATCAAAATCTTTTAATATGTATTTTGAATATTTTTTAATTTCTTGATTAACATCCTTTGCAGTTGTTATTTTCTCAAACCATTCTTCCTCCTTTTCTATTTCAGAAGAAAAAATATATCTTTTATCTATTTGTGAAAAATAAAATAGAATAATTTTTATTTCATTAATATGAATTTTTATGGAAATAAATGAATCCAAACTATAATTAAAATAAGAAAAATATTGTGAATATGAATTAGAAAGTAATTCATTCAAAATATTCAAAATTGTAGATTTTCCAGTCCCATTTCTTCCAATAAAACACACTTTTTCTAACGGATTTCCATTTGGGTCGGTAAAATCAAGTTTTATATCTTGAAATTGTTTATAATTTTTTATCCTTAATTCTGCTATTTTCATTTTCTAATATAAAAAGATTTTATTTTTATAAAACATTAATTACTGAAGTTTCTGACTTTCTAAATCGGTGATAATAAAATTGTTAGAAAT
>JAOZQN010000016.1:0-2060 GCA_029932195.1 Bacteroidales bacterium
AAGCGTCCACGCTTTACACGAATTTCATTGTCCAACTTTACGTGGGTAGCCCAA
The DNA here is from genome assembly GCA_029932195.1 of Bacteroidales bacterium. Classification (GTDB taxonomy): domain Bacteria; phylum Bacteroidota; class Bacteroidia; order Bacteroidales; family JAOZQN01; genus JAOZQN01. Next base: position 55 of record JAOZQN010000016.1, read on the forward strand.
AATTCTCAGGAATTGAGTTTACTCTTATAAATGATAATTTAAAAAAATGAGTAACGCAGAGATTTGTTTTTTTAGGAGTCCCAATAGTAAAACCTTAGATTTAAACCACTAATAAACTTAACTCGCTTAATTCAACACTAACAAAACTCACTTATTTAACTTTAAAAGCAGAAATTATTTTTTGTAAATATTCAGCTTGTTTAGTTAGTTCTAACATACTTACTGTCATATTTTCAGCAGAATTGGTATTGATATTTGTAATTTCGGAAAGTTCTTGAATTGATTGATTTATTGCTTGCACTCCATGTTCTTGTTCTTTACTTACAGCTACAATATTGCTCACAAGTTCTGCACTTTTAATTATTTCTGGAATTACTTTTTTTAACTTCCTTCCTGCTTTACCAGAAACTTCCTGACCTTTAAAAGATAATTTTCCTATTTCAATTGAGGCTTTTTTTGTTTGGTCTGCAAGTTTTCTAATTTCTTGTGCAACAACGGCAAAACCTCTTCCTGACTCACCTGCTCGTGCTGCTTCTATTGCTGCATTTATAGACAATATGTCTGTTTTATCTGCAATTTCCGAAATGACACTAATCTTCTCACTTATATCAGAGACCATACTGATAGCCTGCATAAAAATATCGTTACTTGTTTGCATTTCTATCGATGATTTTTTAGATACCTGCTCTGTATAATTTGCTGCCTCTGAATTGGAAGCAATAGTAGCAAACATCTCTTCCATAGAAGCAGATATCTCTTCGGTTGTTGCTGCTTGACTGGTTGCTTTATCTAATAAATTAGTTGAGATTGATGATAATTTATTGCTACTAACCAAAATAAAAGAAGAGATCTCATTAATACTATTTATTATTTCTTTAAAATTAGCAATAGTTTTATTTATTGAAGCATTAAGTTCACCCATCTCGTCATTTCGTTTGTTCTCCAATTCAAAATTTATTTCTTGATTAGATATTTTAGACATAGCTTCAACAACTTTAGATATTGGTTTGGTTACAAATTTTTTCACTAATACAAGAACAACGACAACTAATATTATTATAAAACTAAATCCAAGAAAAAAACCAATATTTCTTGCATTATTTATAGATGTTGTAATTTCTGTTGTATCTAATTGAACAACTCCAACACCCTCCGAGACACCACTAAAGTTAAGAATAGGAAAGGCTGCATATTGTAAATTTCCATTTTTAAAATATATCGTTTTTGTTAATCCTAAATTTAAGTTTTCAGGAGTAATATTATCTAAAACAAACTCCTCCGATGTAGTTTGCACAAGAATTAAATTACCAATAGTTTGTTTATCATTTGATACATTACTCGATTTCTTCTCCAAAAACTTAGTTGCTATTTGCAATAAATCAGTGTGCATAAATACTGCAAATTGCTCATCTTTAGACATTTTAGTTGCATTTACCATGTCGCTAATTGGATATAGAGTTTCTGCCGAACCCAAATATTTCCCATCATTTCCAAAAATAGGAACAAGTCCTCTAATAACAAACCCACCTCGTCCTACTTCAATACCTTTTACTGGTTTATGATTTTTTGACACACTTAAAACAGTATTTCTAAAAGGTGAAATATCATCTCCACGTTTGGACGACCAACAGCGTATAAATGAGCGTGCTGGAGGCAAATGAAAATGTATTTTTGCTTTTTTTCCTGTAAACTTGGAAATAGCACTATTTATTTTTGAAAATTGATTTTCAATTATCATAGAGCTTTTTTGAAGACTATCCGACTGATAATAATCGGTATAGGCATCTTTCACCAAGTCCATTTCCGAACATATTGTTGAAATCCATACGGCTTTATCTTCTATCAGATGTAGATTATTTTCTATTTCAGAAATCTTTTGGTTTATTTTTATTCTTGTATCTTTTTTTCCATAATCTACAAAAAAATAGCTGCTCACAAACATCATTGTAACAATAAAAATAGCAGAAGAAATAATTAATGGTATTGAGATTTTTAATCCTAATTTT
>JAOZQN010000016.1:2160-27188 GCA_029932195.1 Bacteroidales bacterium
TTATTATATGTTTTCATATTTTTAGTTTTTATGTGTTTGCAAAACTACATTTTTTATTATATGTTTTCATATTTTTAGTTTTTATGTGTTTGCAAAACTACATTTTTTTTATTATATATCAAATTTTTTATTGTTTAATTCTAAGTCCCATAAGTAACACATCGTCTATTTGTTCAAAATTATTTTTCCATTCAGTGTAAGCCCCCAATACCATATCTTTCTGGTCTTTCATTGGCATTTCAGCCACAAGATTTAGTAATTTTTTAAAATTTACTTTTCTAAATTTACGTCCATGTTCTCCACCAAATTGGTCTACAAAACCATCGGAGAACATATAAACAGCATCATTCTCAACTATTTTTATGGTATTATTGGTAAAATCAATATCTTTTTTCCGATGATGTCCCACAGGCATTTTATCCCCAGAAATATCTATAAGTTCCTTATTTCTAATAATATATATAGGATTATAAGCCCCTGCAAATTGAATTTCTTTTTTTTCAAAATCAAAAACACACAATGCTATATCCATTCCATCTTTATTTAAACTTTTTTCTGTAACATGGAGAGTATCAATCACATTAACTCTAAGGGAATTGAGTATATTATTTGCTTGCAAATCTTTTGTATTTGAAACTATCTCGTTCAAATATGCAGAGCCGAGCATACTCAAAAATGCTCCTGGAACTCCATGCCCAGTGCAATCGGCAACTGCAACTACCAGTTTATTAGACTTTTGCTTTATCCAATAAAAATCGCCACTAACAACATCTCTTGGCATATTTATAATAAAATAATCCTCAAAATGCTTATCTAAAATTGTTGTTGGCGGCAACACAGCAGTCTGAATTCTGCTTGCATAATTTATACTTTGTGTTATTTCATCTTTTTGTTTAATAACAACATCGTGTTGTTTTTGTATTTCTTCTTTTTGCTGTAAGGTAATGTCGTGATGTTCCTTTATCTCATCTCGTTGTGCCGTAATCTCTTCGTTTTGTTGCAAAGCTATATTATGATGTTTTTGTATTTCATCTCTCTGCAACTCCATCTCTTCTTTTTGCTGTTCTATTTCGGCAGTTCGTTCTTTTACTTTAGCTTCTAAAATTTTATTTCGCCTTCGTAATGAGTTCATTATTACGAAAATAATAAAACCTACAAGAAAAATAACAGAAATAGCTACTACCACTCTAAACCAATTTGTTTCCCAAAATGGAGGTTTAATACTAAAAGATATTTGCTGAATATCAGTCTCTTGTCCTAAAATATTTTTTGCCCTCACAAGTAACTTATATTTTCCGTTTGTTAAATTAGCAAATATCATTTGTTCATCAGAGTAGTCTGACCATGAGTGCATTGAACCCTCAATAAGATATTGATATTGAGTAGAATTTTCCTTCAAATAGTAGGGCGAAGAAACCATAAATTTTAATCCTTTGTTTTCCTTATAATTGATAGCAATATTATGTTTTGGTATTTCGCTATTATTCAAAAATACTTTATCTATTGAAACTTTAAAAATATTTTGGTAATTTTGGTCGTCTGTTTGTTTTGCTATTTTATAAATAAATCTATAATTATCAACCAACCAAATATTTCCTTCCTTATCTATTTTAATGTCTTTTATATTGTCAAAAAGCTTAAAATATTTAAGTTGCTTATCCGAAATTGAAATATTATTGCTTAAATATTTCCAATTGTCTGCTTCTTTATACCATATTATATCTTGCTGTGTTTCAATATAGTATATGGAATTTATAGTATTTTCACTAAATCTGCTTTCCAAAATTATTTTATCCTTATCGCTATCATATTTATAAATTCCGTCTAACATGAAAAAATAAATATTTTCATTAAATTTTTTAATTATTACTTTTTGCAAAAAATCAGGGTTTAAAGCATAAGTTTTTAATTCATATTCTAAACTTTCTGATAATAATATATTGTAGGCATAACCTTCACCACCGAGCCAAATACTATTTTTGTTCTCTTCTACAATAGAAAAAATATTATCATTTAAGGTATCACTTGAAATAATATTTTTGACTGTAAATTTATTATTATCAAAAATTATAACATCTAAACCCGAAGTAGAAGATACATAAACTTTGTTTTTTTGCTCCGATTTATAAATTTTCAAAATATACTTACCTTCAATTATTGGATTTGCTTCCTTATTTTTAATTTCATAAAGACCAAAATTTGTAGAAACTAACAATTTATCTTCTAAATTTACTACTTCCCTACATTTAAGATCTAAATTTTCTATTTTTTTATAATAATATTGTAAAAAAACAGAAGGAGTAATATCTTTATATTCAGGTTCTACAACATAATTATTTACAGGTGTTTCCACTGGATTGTTTGATTCTTCAATATTTGTTGTATCTATTTCAGGAGTAATAACTTCTATAATTGTATCTATCTCCTTATTGTTGTTATTTTGATTCTCTTCGTTTTTTTTATCTTTTTTTCCAAATATTTTTCGTTTCCATTTTTTTAGCACACCACCCTCTTTTTTGTCTTTTGGCTTGTTTGTATTACCTTCACTATTATCTGCTATCTCTATTATTTCTTCCATTATTTCAATATTTTCATCAATAATAGAATTACTTGTATTATTTTCCTTTTTCTTTATTTCAGTTTCTTTAATAATAAATTCAAGTTCTTTTTTGCTTTTTGGTTTAACCTGATAATAAGCACCTTCCGTTGTTATTACGTATAAATTAGAGTCAATTATTTGTGTAGAAATAATTTTTCCTTCAAGTCCGAAATAATTACTATAATTTTTTATAGGAATAGTAAAGTCCACACGACTAAGCCCAAAAGCATGAGAAAGCCAAAGTCCATTATTGTTGTCCAAACCTATTGAAAAAACTTCATCATCGGGCAATCCTGTTAAAGAATTTATAATTTCAAGTGTCTTACCAGTCTGTTTATCAATAATTAACACTCCTCCCGACAGAGTTGAAATAACCATGTTTTTGTTGCTAATATCAATTGCACTAACAAGATAATTTTCAGCAAAATATTGTTCTGCATTAGTTTCAAATCGTGTAAGTTTCTCTCCGTCAAAAACATATAATCTGTCATTTGAAGTTCCTATTATTACCTCATTTTCATTTCGTTTAACTTCAAATAGAATTTCAGCATCGGGTAAAAAACCATTAACTTCATGTGAAATCACAGTGTTTTTTGAAAACTCAGAAATTCCATTATCCCTAGTTTTAACAAAAACAGAATTATTTAATTGAAATATACCTTTAAAATTTTTATTTTTAGACGATTCAGATAATGATATTTCAGAGAGTTTATTTTTCTTAGCAGTTATTATAACTTTATCACTATAGAAAAATATATTTTCATCTGTAAAAATTATCTTGCTAATATCAGAAACCCTATCTTCATTTTCATAAAGTTCTTCAAAAACAAATTTCCCATTTTCTTTTTTTAAGTAACCAATACTATTATTACAACCAACAAAAACAGTATTAAGGCTTGATTCTCTGGCAAGAATATAAGGCACACCAGGAGTTTTTATAAAATCCCAATCACTACCATTATAAGTAATTATTCCTCTTTTGTTGGCAAAAAACATTATTCCGTTAGTATCTTGCTCAATAGACCAAATTTGTTTTTCCACAATTTTATCCAACCTATAATTTGTAATATAATGAGAGCCTGACTGCATAGTATCTATTTCTATATCAACTACTTGAACAGGCAGATTGTTTTCATTAATAGGAATACTATCTATTGGTTCTGGGGGCAAAACTTTATTTAAAAAGTTAGGTATGCTAAGTAATAAAGCAAAAAGAAAAGGGAATAAAATTATATAATATTTCATGATTTTATTATTGAGTTAATTTTCAGATTTTAAAGATGCAAATGATAAAATTACTCCGAGAGCAATTCCAAGTAATGCAGCAAAAAGCACCTGAAATTCAGATGGTAACATAAAAGTAATTGTATGTGCTGGTATCCAAAAAAATGGAATCGTCTTTTTAAAAACAAATCCCCATTGAATATTCCAATCTATATTTTTAATATGTTCTTGTATTTTTATAAGACTAAAAAATTGTATAAAACTACCATTATTTGCAACTATGTGCATATCGGATATTTTATGAAAAGTCATCATTACAGGAGCATAAACTGTATTTATTGAGAGACTTATAACAAAAGCAATTAATATCTTTTTATAAGAAAATTCAGATTTAATAATTTCAGTAGCATTGCTAATACCCATATATTCTAAAAAGATAGGTGTTCCACTGATAAAAATAATAAACATCATCTTGATTGTTAGACCAATAAGCCCCCAAACAAAAGCTCGTGGCAAAAGTCCAAAACCTTTTTTAGAATATTTACCAGTCTTCATTCTAAGAGCAATAACTTCGCCCAGTGTAGCAAGAAAAAAGAACTTGATAAAACTCATTATCATACCATGCTCTTTATTGAACGACTTGTAAAAATCGTAAACAGAATCAAAGGTAAAAAATGGTGTAAAAAATATTAGCACTCCAAGGATAAAAAATATATCTTGTTTCTTCATGTTTATGTAGTAAAATCAAATATTATACCAAGTTAAAGAAACAATTAAATCTTAAGTTTTAAGAATTAAGTTCCTAATTAGCTTTCGCCTGATAATAAATATATTGAAAAATTAAAATGAATTATTTATTTTTAAGTAGATAGTCTTAACTAATTATTTATATCTAAAAATCAAAACGTTATAAAACATAAAAGACCAATAAACTTTAGCAGTAATATTTTATTTATGGGCACTCCTAAAAACCCAAAACTCTGCGTTATACAAAATTAGTAAAATACTCATTTACAAGAGTAAACTCAAACTTTAAGAATTTTGAAAGCCTTGATTTTTGAGTTTTTAGGAGTGCCCTTATATAACCATTATTTGCAACAAATAATTACAAAAATAATAAAAAGTAGTCTTTTTTTTGATTTTTTGAAAAAAATTTACTTTTTAAACAAAAAAAATTACTTTTGCCAATTATTACTTTCTTTGTTAAATATTTAAACGTTTAAAAATCAATATTTTAATAATTTATAAAAAATGAAAACACTTACAGCAACAAATTTCAAGTTAAAAAATCAGACTAATTTTTACAAAGGCAAAGTTCGTGATGTTTACAGCATTGGTGAAGACGTTTTAGTAATGATTGCAACCGACAGACTTTCTGCTTTTGATGTAGTTTTACCAAAAGGCATACCTTTTAAAGGTCAGGTTTTAAACCAAATAGCATCAAAATTTCTTGATACTACGGCGGATATTATTCCAAATTGGAAGACATCAACCCCAGATCCAATGGTTACAGTTGGACTTAAATGCGAACCTTTTCCCGTAGAAATGATTGTTAGAGGTTATCTTACAGGTAGTTCGTGGCGAAATTACAAAAAAGGAAATCGCTCTATTTGTGGCGTTCCAATTCCAGAAAGTATGCGTGAACATCAAAAATTTGATAAACCAATTTTAACTCCAACAACAAAAGCTACCGAAGGAGAACATGACGAAGATATTTCACGAGAAGAGATTATAAAACAAGGGCTTGTATCTGAAAAAGATTATAAAATTTTAGAAGATATTTCTCTCAAACTTTTTGAACGAGGAACAAAAATAGCTGCAGAAAAAGGTTTAATCCTTGTAGATACAAAATACGAATTTGGAAAAAAAGACGGTGAAATTTATTTGATAGATGAAATTCACACACCTGATTCATCTCGATATTTTTATACTGATAAATATCAAGAACGATTTGACAAAAATGAAGCTCAAAAACAATTATCAAAAGAATTTGTTAGAGAATGGCTTATGGAGCAAGGATTTCAGGGAAAAAAAGGACAAAAATTTCCAGAGATGAATGATGAGATTATTACACAAATTTCTGATAGATATATAGAACTCTACGAAATTATTACTGGCGAAAAATTTAAAAAAGAAGCTTCAGAAAATATAGAAAAACGTATTCTTAATAATATTGAAGAATAAATTTGTTGTAATTTAACCCTAAAATGAATAAAATTTCATGAAAATAATATTTTCATGAAATTTTATTTTTTAAATTACTTAGAATATAAGCAATTTCATTTTCTGACATATCTAATTCTAATAAATTTAGTGCGTAATTTAATGTAGAACAATATCTATATTCTTTATTTTTTGATGTTTTTGAATTTATATAAATATCTACTATTGCCGTATTTTTAGGAGTATCCACTAAATATACATGAAAAAAAGTCTTATCCTCAATATCTCTATTAACCTCTTTCATTTTTTTTAGACCACTAAGAACATCTTCAATGTTTGTCTCTCTGAGATCTGTTAATATTTTTTCAAATTTCAACTCATAATTATAGTTAGAAATAATGTCAATATATTTCTGAATAGAAAAATTACCTACATACTTTATTACAAGCAATTTTTCTTCTTCAAATTCTTGATAATGTATTTCCATTTATCTCTAAAAAACTAATTAATAATAGATTATTAAACCAAGTTAGCAAACCCCATAAAAGCAAGTGCAAGAATTCCTGCGACAATAAATGCTACTGGCACACCTTTCATTCCTTTTGGAATTTTCATAAGGTCTAACTGCTCTCTAAGTCCTGAAAATAATACAAGTGCAAGTCCAAAACCTACTGCATTTGCAAGTGCAAATACTACACTTTCCATTAGTCCAAAATTTTTATCGGCGGCTGCCATAAGTGCAACTCCAAGCACAGCACAGTTGGTTGTTATAAGCGGAAGAAATATCCCCAATGCCTGATACAAAGGAGGGCTAACCTTTTTAAGCATAATTTCTACCATCTGCACAAGCGATGCTATCACAAGAATAAAAGTGATTGTTTGCAAATATTCTATCTTGAAATTTACAAGCACATATTTTTGCAAAAGCCAAGTTACCATAGTGGCAAGCACCATCACAAACGCCACTGCACCAGTCATTCCCACTGCCGTAGAAATCTTTTTGGAAACTCCAATAAATGGACAAACACCCAAAAATTTTGCAAGAACGATGTTGTTCACAAATATTGCTCCGATAATTATTACTATATATTCCATTTTGTTTTATTTTTAAGTCTTTAGTTTATTTTTTTAAAATATTCAACAATTTCATTAATAATATTTTCATCTGCTCCTGAAATAACAAGCTCACCACCAGAAATTTCTTCATTTACAACAGGTGCAGAAATCAATTTATTTTTTAGGATAAATACAAACTTCTCCCCTATATGTTCTCTTGTTGCTTCAGCAAATTTTATTTTATCTTTGTCATTTAGTTTTATATAAAGTTCAATATTGCCATACCTACTTTTTTGTTTCTTCACTTCTTCAAAATCTAAAAAGCTAACAATTGGCACAGTATCAATACAATAAATAGTAGTAGAATCATTATAAAATGGATATTCAAAACCACTATCTACAACTAGATAAATACCATTAAACTTATAAATTTCAGTTTGTTCTATTTGTCCATAATGAAACAAGTAACAAGAAGAGAACAAAGATACTATTACTAAAATACTCAATGTTTTTCTCATAGTAATACTACAAAATAATGAAACTATTTACTTTTTGCGAGTGCTTTTTTCTTTTCCATCTTTTTATTAATGATATTTGAAATTGCAATCAAATATCCGAGTGCGATAAACGCTCCAGGAGCGAGAACAAATGCAATCATTCCATCTCCTTGATAAATGTTTATTCCAAAAATAGAACCACTACCAAGTATTTCTCTTACAGCACCAAGCACTGTTAATGCAAGGGCAAATCCAAGTCCCATTCCAATTGCATCTAAAATAGAATCTAATGTTGAGTTTTTAGATGCAAATGCTTCTGCACGTCCTAATATTAAGCAGTTTACTACAATAAGTGGAATAAAAAGTCCGAGTGAAGCATATAACGAATCTAAGTATGCGTGCATTGTTAATTCCACAATTGTTACAAATGAAGCAATTATTACAATAAATGCAGGAATACGAACTTTGTCTGGTATAAAACTTTTGACCATAGAAACTACAATATTTGACATCAACAATACAAATGTTGTTGCAAGTCCCATTGCCAATCCATTTATTGCAGAGGTAGTTACACCTAACACAGGACAAAGTCCCAAGAAAAGCACAAACACTGCATTTTCTTTTAATAAACCTTTTGTTAAAATTTGTAATTTTTTCATGTATTTTATTGATATTTAGGTTTTGTTTTTAATTTTTCAAAATGCCAAATAATAATCTGACAAAATGGTGTATATTTTCCTTTTTTCAAAGTTTTGTATTTTTCTATTTCGTTATTAAACATTCTAATAGTCCATTTCTTATCTTTTTTTTGCGGATACTTATCTTTAAATTTTTCTATTGCTGTCTTCAACACTGTTTCTCTTTGTTCCCTTAAATTTTCATTATTCAAGTTAAGAATTCCAATATCATATTCAATATCTGAATTTTTAAATTTCGATTTAATTTTTCCAAACGCTGTATAAGTAATTAAATCTTCACTATTTATCTTTTGAAGAGGATTAAGCCTTTTTAATTCTAACGAATGTGTTTCTCCATTTTTAGTATAGTTTCTACTTTTATCACAATGTTCTATTTTTCCTGAACTTCCATTGCATACACCAAGCATATTATTATAATCCAAATCTTTATCAGGAAAATTTTCTTGAGACTTATAATGTTCTACTTCAATTTTTGGTTTTCCATTTTTGCGTTCTAAACTTATTCGTTTCATGCAATATGCACAAATACACCCCTGCTCTACTAACAATGCCTTTTTCAAATCGTCCCCAAATCCTTTTTCATATGAAGCATTTGGTGTAGTGTTTCTATACTCCCTTAAAATTTCAGGCTCATTTTTTATATTCTTATTTATATATTTCATGTTAAATCATCATAATACATATTTGCTCTAATTATCTCGTTATCATCATCTCCCCATAAAGAGGTTAATTTATCTAATTGTTTTTTTACATTTGTCTTATCATCATCATCTATAAAATCATATAATAGTTCTATTTCTTTATGATACTTCTCATCACGTTTTTTTTCCCCAAAAACATCAAAAAGAATAGAATTAGAATCCCTACCTTCGGTATAAGCATTTAATTTTGATATTTTAAAATCTTTAATTTCAAAAACATTTTTTTTATCAATACTCCCCAAAACCTGTGGCGAATGCGTTGTAATAAAAAATTGAATACCTATAAAAGTTTCTAATAAAAATGGAATTATTTTTCGCTGCCAAGCTACATGCAAGTGTAAATCTATTTCATCAATTAACACAATTCCCTCACCTGCAATAGGATTATCTTCCGAAGGATTTGCAATTGCAAGTTTAGACGCAATATCCGAAATTATTAATATCAGATTTTTTTCACCATCAGAAAGTTGTTTTAAATTATATGTTTTTCCATTTTTGTCAATAACAAGAGAACTTTTTTCTGCAATTTTAGACATTTCTGTTCTATCCTCTACTCTAAAATTTTCATACTTATCATTAGTAAACTTACCAAAAAAAGTTTCAATTGCTTCTCTAATTATTTTAAGATTCGGGTTTTGATAATTAAAATCTTTTTGTTTTATTTTCTCTCGGTTCTCTATATTTTCTTCTTCAATAAACCAAGTTACAAATTCATTAAAATTTAAACCTACATTAAAAGCATCATTATAAGCAATTAATTGTTCGGTTAAATATCTTTTTGGTTTGGGATTATTTTTTACTCCTTCCGAAATACGTTGTGTTTGAAAATATTTAAAAATAGGAATACGTTGCTTTAAAGTTCCAGATAAAAATTTTTGATAATTAGATATATACGTGTCAAATTTTGTGTTAATATCTTTTATTATTTTATTCCTATCTGTTTCCATCTTGCTATATCCTAATTCAGGTCTAAATTTTTGTTGAATTAACCATGATATATCAGAAATTCCTGTGCCAAAAGCTTGCTCATTATATATTTCTTTTTCAAGTATTTTTATATAAATTTGATTAATCGTTTGATATTCATCTATATTAATATCCAATTCATTTATTTTAAAATCAATTTTATTATCAGCTAACTTAGCTGTAAATTGATTTAAAAATATAGCAATCAAATCAAGTAATGAAGATTTGCCTGCACCATTTATCCCAAGAAAAACATTTAAACGAGAGTCAAAATAAATATTCTGTTCTCCTTTAAATCCTCTAAAATTATATATTTCTATTTGATTTATATTCATTTTTGCTTATTCTTTTACATATTTTAAAAACGACTGATAAGCCCTTTCTACTGCATCACAATATGCTCTTGCACTGATAGTTGCGGCAGTTATTGCATCTACATCTCCTCCATCTTTTTTAACTTTAATGTTAAATTCTTCTGGATTTTTATTCATAAATTGCTTACTCCACCACAAAGTATCTCTTGTGCCGTCTTTATGCTTTTTTATTGATAACGATTTCTTTTTCGCCATTTTATCTCCAAGTCCAGGAGTTTCCTTGTGGCTCAAAATAGCTGTATTATAGATAGTTCCATCTGGTAAGAATCCTACCATGACAGTAAATTTCCCACTAAAACCTTTGTCGGTATAAGTTTCAATTGCTATTCCCACAAGTTCGTCTCCATTCTTTGCAGGAAAACAGGTTAAACTATCAACCATTTCTTTACCATCTTCATCTAACACTGGAATTTTATATACGTCTAAAAAAGGAGAATTATCAAACTTTGGGACAACTTGCATAATTGCTTTTTCCTTTTTTGCTTTTTCGGCTCTTGCAATTGGCTCTTTGGTTACTTTGTAAATCATTGCCAATGCCGACGATGCGATAACTCCAACTACAAGTAAAGTAAGAGTCATGGTTATAAATGTTGATTTTGTTTTGCTTGCCATTTTGTATTTAATGTTAAATTTTTAGTTTTTAGTTTTAAATTATATGCTACATTTTATTTTTTCAAATTAAAAATTAAGCATTAAATATTAAAAATTTATTTATCTTCTTTTACTTTTTTCACAGCTCCAAAAAGTTTTGGTTTCATATATTTATTTATGATAGGAACGATGGTGTTCATTATTAATATTGCAAATGAAACTCCTTCGGGATATGCTCCAAAAACCCTGATTATTATTGTTAAAAATCCTATTCCTGCTCCAAAAACAAGCATTCCTTTCGGTGTCATTGGGGACGTTACGTAGTCGGTTGCCATAAAAATTGCTCCGAGTAATAAACCTCCTGTTAGTAAGTGAAATAGTGGGTCTGCATTTTGCTCTGGATTAATTAACCAAAAAATACCTGCAAAAATCATTGCTGTTACAATTGTAGAAACAGGAATATGCCATGTAATTATTTTTCTGTAAATCAAAAATATACCTCCAAGAATTAATGCTATTGCAGCGATTTCGCCAAGCGAACCACCCATATTTCCGTAAAACATTTCTAAATTAGAAGGAATTTGTTCTGTTATTTTTGACATTGCCTCACCATTTCCAAGTCCTTCTTTCATTATTCCAAGTGGCGTGGCTCCCGTGATTGCATCTAATCTATTTTCTCCAACCATTTTAACCATTTCGCCGTCTATCAACATCTCCGATTTACTTGCATACCAGTTTATTAATTGAGTTCCAGGTTTAGGCCAACTTGTCATTTGCACAGGGAACGAAATTAGCAAAAATACACGACCTACAAGTGCAGGGTTAAATGGATTGTTTCCAAGTCCTCCGAAGGTCATTTTTCCTATTCCTATGGCAACGAGTGCTCCTATTATTATTATCCAAATAGGCAAATTACTTGGCACGTTAAAGGCTAATAATAAACCTGTTATAACAGCCGAGCCATCAATTATTCTCGGAGTTTGCTTGAGCATAAATTTTGTTATCAGCCATTCAAAAATGACCGAAAAAACCACTGCTGTTAGCGTTACTATTAAAGCTCCTATTCCGTAAAAATAAAACGATATTCCTAATGCTGGAATTAAAGCGATAATTACACCATACATCATTTTTTTAACCGAGTTATTACCAAGTTGATGTGGCGACGGTGAAATAATTAATTTAGACATTTTTATGTTTTTTATTTATTTAATTTCTAATTTTTATAATAAAATTTCTAACCTCTTCTACCTCTCATTATTGCCCCTACATTTGATTTTCCAAAGCGGATATAATCAAGTAAAGGTCTATCAGAAGGACAGATAAAACTACATGAGCCGCATTCTATGCAATCCATTGAGTGATTTTCTTCTGCTTCCTCCCATAAACTCATTTCAGCAACAGTCATAAGTAAATATGGTTCAAGACCTTGTGGACATACAGACACACATTTTGCACAACGTATGCAAGCTTGAATCTCTCGTCTTTCAGATTCGTCTCTTGGCAATATCAAAATTCCTGATACTCCTTTTGCAACTGTAACATCAAGAGAATTAAGGGCTTTACCCATCATTGGTCCACCACTGATAACCTTTCCTGTATCTTCAGGCAAACCACCAGCTATATTTATCAAGTCTGAAATTGGTGTGCCTACTCTAACCATAAAATTGCCAGGTTCTTTTACCGATTTTCCTGTAACGGTAACAATACGCTCAAAAAGTGGTTTATTTTTCTGAACTGCCTCATATACAGCCACTGCCGTTCCTACATTCTGAACAACTGCACCTACACTTATTGGCAACCCTCCTGAAACAACTTCTTTGCCTGTAATAGCTTTAATCAACTGTTTTTCACCTCCTTGCGGATACTGAACTTTAAGACTTTCAACAGTTATTCCTTTATAATTTTTAGCTAAATTAGTAAGATGAGAAATTGCATCTGGCTTATTATTTTCAATTCCAATAACGGCTTTATCAACACCGAGTGCTTTCATTAAAATTTGAATACCAACCATAAGTTCGTCTCCTTTTTCGAGCATAAGTCTGTGGTCGGCAGTAAGATAAGGTTCACATTCTACTCCGTTTATAAGCAAAATATCGCAAACCGAACCTTTTGGAACAGATAATTTGACATGCGTAGGAAAAGTTGCTCCTCCAAGTCCTACAATTCCTGCGGCAGATACTTTTTTAACAATTTCTTCTGGCGTTGCTGTAATTTCTTTTTTCAGGTCAGGAGTTCTGTCTATATTTTCGTCCCATTCATCGCCTACTACGTTGATAATTACGGCATCACGTTTGTAGCCTGAGGTATCCATAACCTTGTCTATTTTAAAGACTGTTCCCGATACCGAAGAATGTATATTTGCCGAAACAAAACCTCCGCTTGTGGCGATAATCTGTCCAACTTTTACTTGGTCTTTCTTTTTTACCACAACTTTTGTAGGTGCTCCAATATGCTGAGACAGTGGAATTATCACCTGTTTTGGTATCGCAAGTTGCTGAATAGCTTTGTCTGCCGATAATTTATTTTCGGGAGGGTGAACTCCACCTTTGGGAAATGTTTTTGGCATGTTTTTATTTTATTTAGTTAAAAGTAATAAAGTTAAAAGTTTGTAAAGTTTACTAATTTATAACAATATTATCCTTAATTATTTCTGATAAATGATTTTTTACAATATATTTTCTATATGCAGAAAATTCATAATCTGGCATATTTTTTTTTGCAAAATTTGAAATTATATTTTTCACATCAACCTGATTATTAATTTCTTTAATAAAATTTTCTATTATTTCGTATCTTGACTCTACTAAATCAATATGATTTAATTTTACCAATTTTATTGTATAATCAGCTCTTTTATCATCTTTATTGTTACTTAATATTTTTCCTGACTTCTCAAATTTAAAATACTCTTCTGGATTATCATATTCTGGGTGAAACAATAGTTGTCCTTCTTCTTGGTTCAAATACTCTGCAGATTCATGAACTTCAATATTAACGATTTCGCTTATTAATCTTGTATTTTCAGTTTCAAATCTTTTTCCTTTGGAACTGTTGCAACTGTTACAAACAAGCAATAAATTACTCCACGATTTTTCTAACCATTCATAATCTTGTTTTGGTCTAAAATGTTCTATCGCATAATTTTTTGTGAGTTTTGTTTCGCAATAACAGCATTTTTTGTTATAAACCTTTTTCAATTCAGTTTTTACATCTTCACAATTATATGCTCCTCCATTTTTTAAACAATCTGGAATTTTGGATAAATCTTTTTTTACTTTTATCATTTTTTGCCCTCCTCTTGTTTTGCGATAGCATCGTTTATCCAATTCTCAATATCAAGCTCTGATATTTGAACATTTTGTTCTTCTCTAATTTCTTTTACTCGTTTTTCTACTGCCTTGTGAATTTTATAAATATTAAAATGTCCGCTTGTATCCAATTTATTTTTATAAAAATCAGTATCTTTCATTTCTCTTGTTCCAGAAAACTCCATGTCAAACATGAACGGTGCAGTAAGAAAAGCATTTGAAGTCAAATTTTGATAATTTTTAAATTCGTAAGGCTCAGAAACTTCCGTTTCTCCATTTTCGTTTTTCGACACCTTATATATAATAGCATCTTTGCTTGCTCCCAAAATTAAAACTGGACTGTGTGTAGAAATAATAAATCTAACTCGTGGAAACCAGCCTCTTAGCTTTGCCATTATTTTATATGCCCATTTTGGGTGCAAAAACAAATCTAATTCGTCTATTAAAACTGTGCCTTTAAAATGCTGTAATTTAGTTATATAAGGTTGTGTTTCCGAAAACCGTGAAATCATATCCATTACCCAAGTAAAAACACTTTTATATCCATCGGCAAGCGAATAAAAATCTATGGATTTTCCTTTTTCTGTAAATTTTACATTTGTAGAATCCACTTCTATTTCTACATTTCCATCTAATAAATCAGATAACATTTTTATTGCATCTTCTTTTTTTATTTTAGTATCTGTTTTAGGGTCATTTTCAATATTATAAATTTTTATTAGCCAATCAATTGGATTTCTTAATTTATATTCGTTTGAAAATAAAGTCATAAATTCAAAACTCTCTTTCAAACCTCTGCTTAAATTATTTCTATTTACACCATAAGCAAGAACATCTGAAAATATTTTGTTTTCGTAATTTATATTTTCACTTTTAAAAACATCTATTATCTGACTAACATCAGTTGTTTTTTTTGTTTTAAAAAAATTAGTTCCTTTTAATTGAAATAATATATTTTGTAATAAAATAGTTTTACCAGCTCCATTTTCGCCTAGCAAATATATCTCTTTGCTATTAAAATTAGTTAACTCTACATTTTTTATTGTAAAATAATTTTCTATTTTTATTTTTAAAAACTTATTTTCTTTCCATCTTACAAAATCGCCGTATAAAAGATTGCTCCTTTTTGTTAAAATATGTTCCTTTTCTAATAGTTCAAATGAGTCATATATTTTATTTATTTTATCATTTCCTAATATTTTTTCGTATTCATATTTTTGTTTTTTAATACCTAAATAAGGAAGAGCAGATTCAGTCTTATTTTCATCAATAAACTCGTCGTAAAATATAATAGTATTACCAATAAGAATGTGGTTATTCCTACCATTATTTATCTGTTCTAAATATTTAGTATCATCTTTATATACAATCAAATTATGTAAATAATCTGAAAGCTCACTTATTCCACAAAAATTAACCCGTTTAAGATGAGAATATAATTTAGTAAAATCCTCTCTCAATAGTTCAAACTGTTTTTCCTTCTCATATTTCTTCACATAATTAAAAGAAGTAATAAGTTCTCTTTTGACGCTTTTAAGCAGTATAAAATAATCTTCTCCAACCTCTTCGACATAAAGATTTATAAGTTTTTCTAATTTTTCTATATTTATGTTATTTTCTTTGTTCATTACTAAAATTGTTTTTTACTTCTTTTTTATTCCCATTCAGGATATTGTTCGGGTGCATCTCCTTTTGATTCTGTTATTTTAATTTTAGGAATTTTATTTGTTTCATTTTTTATAGGTTCAATTTGTTCAAGAGTAATTGAAAATTGCCAATTATCGCCGTAGTCAAATGTAAAAATCATTTCGTCGTTTATTTGAATCGGTAGATTTCCTATAGTAATATCTTCTGTTGTTGGATACTCTGCATGTTCATCTGCAAATCCAGGCATACCATTAAAAGTCAATTTATAACCAAACGAAGATAAAAAGCTTACATCGTATAAATGGTCGTTGTCAAAATCGAAGGCATCTAATATTGTATAACATAAGTCATCTAACGGGTTACGATAGTCAATTTTTATAGTTCGCCAAGCTCTTCCGAGTTTTACTTTAAAAAAATATATTCCTGGTTTGTTTTCCAAATTTATTTTCAAACGACCAGTAAACTCTGGTATTTGTTCTGTTATTTTATCTGCAAATTGTAGCGTGTTACTAATTTCGTCAATATCTTCTATGGTGAAAGTAAAATCGTCGTCTTCATTATCTCTTAATTTATTAAATTTACTATAAAATATTAACTCTTTAATTATGTTCCATTTATCTTTCATGAAACTTTTGGGTGTAACAGATTCTATATTCCAGCTTTTATTTTTTGATTTATTTGTTCCTTTAACAGTAACAAGCCCAAACATATCAAATGCTACTAAAACTGTTTTATATTTATACATTTCAAAAAGAAAGCTTCCACCCATGTCACTCGCAAACAATTCTTTTTCTTTTTTAGCTAATTCCATTACAAAAAAATCAATATCACTTCTTCCATCGTTAATTGTTTCAAAAGAAAAATTAGTAAACAGTAGCGAAAACAAATAAAAATATTTATCAACATCAGTAAATTGTTTCCACTGTTCTAACATTTCAGAATTTAATTCTAAAATTTTCTTTTTTCCTTTCTTTCCTTTTTTTCCCAATCCAC
Source organism: Bacteroidales bacterium (assembly GCA_029932195.1). GTDB lineage: Bacteria > Bacteroidota > Bacteroidia > Bacteroidales > JAOZQN01 > JAOZQN01. Next base: position 18,978 of record JAOZQN010000016.1, read on the forward strand.
TCAAACTAAAAAGGACAAATAAAGCCAATATATTAGGATAGCTTCTTATTAAAGGTCGTTTCATTTTTATTGAAATCGTCCTTATAATATTTTCATTAAGTAATTTGAGTGAGGCTAATGTTAATATATTATTTTTTGTTAATTCTAATTTACCATCAATTGCCATTTCTATAAACTTATCAAAATCACGAACTATTGACGATTCATCAATTATTTCTTGATAGTTTTTAGGAAATTCAAATTTTGGTTCTGTTTTATTATCCATAAGTTTAGGCATAAATAGCTTCGTTTACAAAACTTGTTTAAAAATAGGTTTTATACATTAAATTTCTCCATTATACAAATTCCAATTAGGAAAACACATTTCATAATCATTCCAAATTAAGTCTCCATATTGGACTGTAAAATTTTCAAATAAATTTTTATCAATATATTTTTTAGTCTTCGGATTTTTGGCTTTTATTAAAAAAGGTTCAAAATTTATTATTTGTTCTTTTTTATCCGAAAAAAATAATTGGATTTTATAATTATCTAAATATTTTGCTTCTGTAATTTCAATTATCATCTTCTAATTTATCAATTTTTCTATCTCCTTCTTAAACAATGGAATATCTTTTTTTATTATTTGCCAAACAATATCTACATTTATTCCAAAATAATGATGTGCAATAATATTTCTTAAAGCATGTATTTTATACCATTCTACTTGTTGATTTTTATCTTTAAATTCGTCTGATAACTTTCCTACCTCTTCTCCAATTACAATAAAATTCATCATTGAGGCATCAAAATCTCTATCATTTGCATATAATTCTTTAGCTGTTTTATAATCAGAGCTATATTTTAATATTTTTTTTATAGTTTCTGAAATTGAGAGTAATATATAATAATCTTTGTTAAGCATAAATAGTTTCGTTTAACACAACTTGTTTAAAAATAGGTTTTATCCATTTTTCGTAACAAATATCCACTTTTTTATTAAACTTATGGCGAATAATTTTTTTTACTTCTATTTCTTTATCTAATAAATTATCAGTATTTGGCTCGTAGTCTATAATTATATCAATATCACTTTCCTCTGTTTGCTCATTGCGAGCATAAGAACCAAACAAACCAATTTTTGTGTAGTTAAAATTTTCTTTGAAAATTGTTTTATTTTGTTTTAAAAATAATAATATTTCGTTTGTTTCAATCATTTCTTTTCTTTTTTCTCGTTATTTTCTTTTGCTATTTTTTTGAGGTCTATATCTTTTGGTGCTTCTGTTTTTATTTTTTCGGTTACAGTTAAATCCTTTTTTGTTACAGGCTTTTCTTTTTCAGTTGTGGATAAATCTTTTTTTGTAACTGGTTTCTTTTTTGGTGCTATTGCTTTTTTAGCTGGTCTAACCTTTCGCTCTGGAAAATTTATTTCGTGAATTGCATTTGTTGGGCATTCCAAAACACATTTTCTACAAAGTTTACATTTATCGTGATGAATTTGTGCAAGGAAATTTTCTACTGTAATAGCCTCAAATGGACAAACTTTAAAACATTTTTTGCAACCAATACATGCTACATCACATGCTTTTTTTGCCGCACCTCCTTTGTCTTCATTCACACAAGATACAAATATTTTTCGGTCTTTTTTGTTCTTTTTTCTTAGTTCTATAATGTTTTTTGGGCAAGCCTCAACACATGCACCGCAAGCTGTGCACATATCATCAATTACGTAAGGGAGTTTTGTTTCGTCTCCCATAAAAATTGCCTCAAAATCGCAGACCACTACACAATCGCCGTGTCCGAGACAACCAAACTGGCAGTCGGTATGTCCGCTGTAAAGCGAGGATTCTATTGCACAAGTAGTTGTGCCATCATATTTTGTTGTGCGTTTTCTAAATTCTGGTGTTCCATGGCAACGAATTACTGCAACAAGTGGGTCTTTGGCTACTGCCTCTTTTCCTAATATTTTGGCTACATCTGCCATACATTCATTTCCTCCAACAGGACAATATAGACTTCCAAAATTATCTGATTTTACACACTCTTCGGCAAAATTTCGGCAACCAGGAAATCCGCAACCACCACAATTAGCGGCAGGAAGTGCGTCTTCTACTTCATCTATACGAGGGTCTTCATAAACGTAGAATTTTTTAGCTACAAAAAACAAAATTATTGCAGCAAGAACTGCTATTGCACTAACTGTTACGATTGAAAAAATAATTACTTCAGTCATTTTGATTTACGATTTTTGATTTGCGATTTACAATTTACGATTTTTAACTACGGTTAATTTAATTGATTTACACTTTAATAAATAAATTTTCTGGTGTAAACCAATCGTAAATCGTAAATCAAAAATCGTAAATCGTAAACTCTTCAGATTTTTTTTATTGAAAAAGAGAATTTATCATTAATTTTATCTTTTCTTAAATACAAGACTATATAATAAGGTATAAGAGTAGATAAAGCTATTAATCCCGACAATCCCTCTTTGTTTGTTATTAACAATGAGATTATTAAGCCTACAAAAATTAGCAAAAAAGGTAATATATATCCAAGAAATAAGGCTCTGAATCCGAGTATTTGCCTGTAAAAAACTTTTACATGCTCGCCTACTCTGTATTCTCCTTCATATTCTTTAACTTCTACTTCCTTTTCTTCTATCTCCGAAACATTGCAAATACCTTTTGCACTACAAGAGGCACATGAAGTTGTTGATATTATGCTAACTTTAAGGCTTTTACCTACTATTTTTTTTACTATTCCTTTGTGTTCTATATTATTTTTTCCTGTTTTTCTTTTAGCAAGTCCTTGATGGACTGTGTTATATTTATCTTCGCTATATTTATTCATTTTTCGGATTTCTCGTATTTTAATTTGACAAAATTATATTTTTTTGAAAAAAAAAAGTTTTATTTTGTGTGTTTTTCAATATAAATCTTAATTTATAACAATTCTAAATAAGATAGGCACTGAAGTTAGAAAATAACCTCTGTATTTGGTAACATTTTTATAATCTCTTCTATTTTTTCGCTTGTTAGCAGTGTATTTTCTATATTCAGAACTTTCAAATTTGTAAGGTTCTTTATTTCAGTAGGTAAACTATTAATTTTATTATTAGAAATATTTAATAATCTCAAATTTGAAAGTTTACCAATAGAAGTTGGTAATTGAGTTAGTTTATTATTGCTAATATTTAGTGATGTAAGTAATTTTAATTCCGATATTTTTGAACTTATTTTTACTATATTATTATTTTGAATATTAATTATTTTTATTTTTTTTAGTTTATAAAACTCTGGTGGAATTTTAGTTATATTATTATTTTCCAACGACAATTCTTCTAAATACAGAAGATTAGAAACTTCTTTTGGGATATATTTTATATTATTTCCATTTGCTCTCAAAATTTGCAAATTCTTTATTTCGGATATATCTAATGGTATGCTACTTATTGCATTATCATTTAAAATTAAAATCTGAAGTTTTTTTAAATCAAAAATTTTATTGGGGAAATTCTGTATTCTTTTACCTGATAAATCTAAAATATACGCTTCTGATGAGTCGGCACATGCTTTTTGAACATCTGTAAATCGCTTGGCACCATATAATTCATTATAATCAAGAAGAGAACAACAATTACCATCTATAAGTTTTCGGACTTCAAATTTTTTTTCCTTATAGTTAAAACCCAAAATAACCTTACTCACAACCCCTTCATTTAAACTGTCTTTGGTTAATTTTGCTATCTTAAAGTTATCCTTTTCAAAAAGCAAATTTATAGCAGCCTTATTATTATTGGAAAAATATGCTGAAAATTTTATTTTACTACTTGGTTTTTTAAATTTAAGATTTATATCTTCTTCTAATCTAATAACTTGAATAGCAAAATATGGCAATAATTCCACAGTAACATTTTTCCATTTTTCATCATTTTTCTTTATAAAATAAAAATAACTTGAAAAATTAATAGAATCATATTCAAAATAAGAAATTCCAAAAAAAGACAACTCTTGTTCTATTTCAAACAAATGAATTTTAACTTGCTTGTATTCAGTGTTTTTCTTAGTGTAAAATTTAATTGTATTATTATCAATAAGGCTTGCCTTAACTTTGCTGGAGTCTATTAAATATGTATTTATAATTGCAGGCAACTGCTCACTTTCTATTGTTTTTAATAATTCTAGAACAAGTATTTTAGGCTGATAATCAGAAACTTGTTTTGTAGAATCAATAGTATTTTCTGTAGTTAATTCTTTATTATTGCCAGATGATTCCTCTCCGCAAGAACTCATTAAAATTATTGCAGAGATAAAAATATTTATGATAATTATATTATAAAATATACTATTTTTCATAATTTTCAACAAAATAAAATTTACTAAGTTAATGAACAATTAATAATAAACAATGAATAGTTAGTTTACACCTCATAATAAGAATATTATATTTTTTCCTAAATTAAATAGTAATTTGAAAATCATAATATTAAAAATTTCAAAGTTTGAAAACTTCACCTTTTTTTAGTATAAAACCGCAAAATTAAGTTTTTTAAATAAAAATATACTATTTTTGGGCAATTTTTCTTAATATTTTTATAAAAATAAAAAAACATGGCAAAAACACAAAAAATAAAAGGCGTGATTGGAATTTTAACTGGCGGGGGCGATGTTCCTGGACTAAATCCAGCAATTAGGGCAGTAACCATAAGAGCAAAACGGGAAGGTTACAAGGTAATTGGATTAAAAAGAGGTTGGGGTGGACTTGTTGCAATGAAACGAGATACAAAAGCCGATAATTCAGAATGCTACGAGGAACTTACCGAAATTATAGTAAATCGTGCAGGACGAACTGGCGGAACATTTTTGCACAGCTCACGCACAAAAGCAAGCAAAATTCCAAAAGCCAACGTTCCAGACCATTTAAAAGATAAATATAACGATGAAATAAATGATTTAACTCCTGAAGTTCTGAAAAATTTGGATTTTCTTGGGATAGACTATTTAATTCCAATTGGAGGAGACGACACCTTAAGTTATGCTGTCCGATTGTATCAGGAGGGTGTAAAAATAGTGGCAATTCCAAAAACAATGGACAACGATGTTCCCGGAACTGACTACTGCATAGGGTTTAGCACATGCGTAACTCGCACAATTAGCATGACAAATATTTTGAGAACAAGTGCCGGCTCACACGAACGACTTTTGGTGCTTGAAGTTTTTGGTCGCTACGCTGGATATACTGCAATGTTGCCAACTATGGCAGGTGCTGCAAACAGATGTGTAATTCCTGAACATAAATTTGATATTGAAAGACTTGCAGAGCTATTGGTTGATGATAGATATAAAAATCCGAGTAAATACTCAGTTGTTTTAGTCTCCGAAGGAGCTATGTTTAAAGGCGGCGAAATGACTTTTTTGGACAACGAAAAAGATATGTTTGGACACGCAAAACTTGGAGGAATTGGCGAATTAGTTGGAGCAAAGCTTAGAGAAAAATCGGCTCAATTTAACAAAGGGAAAAGTATAAATGTTATTAATCAAAAACTTGGATACCTCGTAAGAGGTGGAGACCCTGATGCAATAGACTCCATTGTGCCAATGGCTTACGGCAACCTCGCATTAGACCTTATCCTCAAAAACCTACATGGCAGAATGGTAGTTGTGAAAAACGGACGCTACGACAATGTGCCAGTAGATATTGTTACAAGCACTACAAAAACAGTAAACGTAGAACGATTTTACAACGTAGATAGACTTCGCCCTTTCTACAAAAGCTTCGAAATGAACCCATTATTTATTATGACAAGTGATTTTTAAACTAAGTTTTGAATTTTTGAAGTTCAGAAATTTTGAAGAAAATATTTTCAAAATTTCAAAATTTTAAAATTTCATAACTTCATTATTTATAAAAAATATGCAAAAATTTAATGAATTAATAGCAGAATTAAAAAAATTAACTGCTAATATGTATCAAAAAGATTTTCTCTTAACTTGGGAAAAATCAGAAGAAGAGTTACGACAAATAGTTGGCGTAGCAGAAGCTCTTAGAGAACTGAGAGACAATAATATATCAACAAAAGTATTTGACTCTGGACTTGCAATTTCTTTATTTAGAGACAATTCTACTCGCACAAGATTTTCTTATACTTCTGCGGCAAATCTTCTCGGTTTGGCAGTTCAAGATTTAGACGAGGGCAAATCTCAAATTTCTCATGGCGAGACTGTTAGAGAGACGGCAAACATGATTTCTTTTATGTCGGAAATGATTGGAATAAGAGACGACATGTATCTTGGTGCAGGAAATAAATATATGAAAGAAGTTGGCGAAGCTCTTGAAGATGGATTTGCCCAAAAAGTTCTTCCACAACGTCCAGGAGTTGTTAATTTACAGTGCGATATAGACCACCCATCACAATCTTTGGCAGATCTTACTTATCTTAAAGAAAAATTTGGTAGTCTTGAAAATTTAAAAGGTAAAAAAATTGCAATGACTTGGGCGTATTCGCCTAGTTATGGCAAGCCACTATCTGTGCCACAAGGAATTATAGGTCTAATGACTCGTTTTGGAATGGACGTTCATCTTGCTCACCCAGAAGGATACGATTTGATTCCAGAAGTTATGGACATAGCAAAAGAGAATGCAAAAAAAAGCGATGGAAAATTCACTGTTAGCAATTCAATGGAAGAGGCTTTTAAAGATGCCGATATTATTTACCCTAAAAGTTGGGCACCATATTGGGTTATGGAAAAAAGAACCGAACTTCTTAAAAACAACGACCACGAAGGACTAAAAAACCTTGAACAACAAGCTCTTACACAAAATAAAGAGCACATGAACTGGGAAACTAACGACCAAAAATTAGCACTTACAAAAGACGGGGAAGCACTTTATATGCACCCACTACCTGCTGATATTTCTGGACTTAGCTGTGAGAATGGTGAAGTAACAAACAAAATTTTTGATAAATACAGAATTGATACTTACAAAGAAGCTGGTTGGAAACCTTATATTATTGCATCAATGATGTTTACAAATAAATTTGAAAATCCTGCAGAAGTTTTAGAAGAACTTCAAAAAAGAGGCGAGAAGAGAAAGATGTTTTAAATAGTATGCAACTTTGCCAAAGTTTGAAACTTTGGCAAAGTTTTTTCCCCCCCCCTTTTTGAAGACCAAGCGTCATTTATATAGAAACCAAATAAAATTTAGAAAAATGAAATGTAAAAAATTAATAGTTCTACTTTTAATAATATCTTCAAATTTAACAATCGCTCAAACAGCTAAGATTGACAGTCTTAAAAATTTATTTCCAAAAGAAAAAGACTTAAACGAAAAAGCCTGGTTACTTTTAGAAATAGGACAAACCTTTTTCAATTTATCAGAGTTTGATTCAGCATATAATTATTTTCAGGAAAGTCATATTATATATGAAAAGACGAAAAACAGAAAAGGAATTTCAGACATATACCTGCAGTATGGTTTGATTTATGAATATCAATCAAATTACGATAGTGCTTTTGCTTACTACGACAAATGTATTGAGTTAAAAATTGAGATTGGCGATAAACTTAGTTTGTCCAGAGCATATCAAAATGTTGGAGTAGCTTACTATTATAAAGGAGACTATGATAAAGCAATTCCTTACTACGAAAAAAGTTTGAAACTAAAAGAAGAAATTAATGATACGCTTGGTATGGCAGAAATACTTAACAACATAGGGCTTATATATATGGCACAAAACAATTATTATGAAGCTACTGATAATTTTATAAAAGCTCTTTCTATATATGATACTTACCAAAAAAAACAAGGAAGACTATATGCAACAGCAAACTTAGGTATTATTTTTTACGAACAAAAACAATATGATAAATCAATAGAATTTTACCAAAAAGCTGAAGAAATTGCAAATCAACTACAAGATACTTTTGCTTTAGCAACTATGAAGCTTAATATTGGTTGCTCTTATATAGAAAAAAAAGAATACGAAGAAGCAAAACTATATTTAGAAGAGGCAAAAGAACTAACTGAACAAAAAAAACTGTATAATAATTTTAAGGCTAATGTATATCAAAATTTAGCTCTTGCTCAAATTAGCACAAATGAACTTGATATTGCTTATAAAAATATACTTATCTCTAATAAAATATACAAAAATGATAAAAATACAGACCAACTAAGTAGTCTCTGGACGGAAATAGGTAATAAGCAATCATACAGTGTGTTATCTTG
>JAOZQN010000310.1 GCA_029932195.1 Bacteroidales bacterium
TTAGAAAACATGTTAAAATTGTGTAAGTTTCCAACTTTACGTGGGTAGCCAAAAAGTCGACCTGTGCAATCAAAAAAATGGTTCAAAAAAAAATGTAATTATAAATTAGACTTTGGACAAAATAATTAAAGTCTAAAAATAATAATATATTAATAATCAATATATTAAATTTAATAGTACAATTTTTTTTGCTATTGTTTGGGGTTTTGAGATTTTTTGTTCTGTTTCTCAAACCCTCAAATAATATATTTTTACTGATTATAATGGATTTTGTTGAAATTGCAATTTGCTGATTAATAGTTGATTATAACCGAAACAGTCAGCGGGTGACTTTAAGTCACCCGCTGACTTAACCGAGCAATTGTTAATTCAAAATTATTTATGTCCAAAGTCTAATTATAAAGATGAGTTTTCAATACAGCTACATTTAATTACCTTAAAAACATATATTTATATAAAACGCCACAAGATTTTGTAAACGCTTGCGGGTTTAAATTAGGCAAATTAAAATTAATAATTAGCCAATTTAAGCGAAGTTATTTTTTTCTTTAACAATTCAAAAAATGTGAGAATATCGGGAATATTTGAACCTTTCTTGAAGCAGTTAAAGATTTTTTGCGAATAAAGCAAAAACCGAACAAGTTTAAATGGGTAATTATTTATTTTAATTTGCCTTACATGTAAGAATTTTCAATTTTCAGTAAAAAAAACTTAGAATGTGTTGTTTTTTTACTTGAATATTCATTATTGAATGTTGAATATTGAATATTCCTCTTTTTTTTCATTACTGGAATTTTGATTGCACAGGTCGAAAAAAAAGTCAAAAAAATAGGCTTGCGGTATGTTTTGTTGTTTAATTTCAAAATTTATAAAAATGAAAGTATTACATTTAATAGATAATATGGACTTGGGCGGTGCTCAATTTATAGCCAAAGGCATTTTTGAAAAATATCAAAACGATGATTTTCATTTATTTGTGTTGCGAAAAACAGATACAATAATTTCTGTAAATCACCCAAACATTGTCTTTTCTGAAGCCTCTGGCAAATATTCAATAAAATCGCTTTTTGAGATAAAAAAATATATAATTGAAAATAATATTGAAATTCTACACCCTTATTTATTAAAATCTCAAATATTTGCCTACACTCTAAAACGATTTTATTTCCCTAAAATAAAACTAATTTTTCACGAGCTTGGTGAAATATTTATGAATGAATCATTTATTTTTAAAAAGTTTTTGGAAATTTCTAAAAAAAAGGTAGATTTTTATTTTGCAGCCTCAAAAGCAACTAAAAACGAACTAATAAAAAGAGCTGGTATAGAATCGGATAAAATTCAAGTCCTCTATAATTATATTCTTTTTGAAAATTTCAGGAAGGAAAATATTAAAATTGACATTGAGAAAGAAAAAGCTAAATACAAAATCCAAGCAAACGAGATAACTCTTGGATACGCAGGGCGATTGAGCAAAGAAAAAGGTTGCGAATATTTGATAAAATCACTACCTTTTGTAAGAAGCAAAGTAAAATTACTTGTTGCAGGAAAAGGAGCAGAAGAGCCTAATTTAAAGCAGATTGTAACAAGTAATAATATTGAAAATAAAGTTGTTTTTTTAGGATTTATTGCTGATATAATGCTCTTTTATCCTCTTGTAGATATTTTAATTATTCCTTCCGAACATGAATCTTTTGGGCTTATAGCAATTGAAGCACAGGCACTTGGCATTCCTGTAATTGCCTCAAACACACGTGGGCTAAATGAGGTTGTTATTAATAATAAAACTGGGCTTCTTTTTGAAAGGAAAAATCCAGAAGATTTGGCTAAAAAAATTGACAAACTTATTGAAGACAACGAACTTAAAAAACAAGTTATTAGTGGAGGTTATGAGAATGTAAAACAATATAGTATTGATGTTTATTACAAAAAAATGCTTGCATCTTACTCAAAAATCCTTTAAGCGTCTGCAAGACCTTAAAGCGTTTTTGCTTTTTACAATAATATGTCTAACTTTATGTGAGTAGCCTAAAATTTGACTCTACAGTAAAATCTTGCACACAATATTTTTACAAATAATCTCAGACTGTAAATAATCCATTGATAACTAAAAAAAATGCCAAAAATTAATACTCAACATTCAATTTTCAATGTTCAAATATGGCTTTCGCCTGCAAATTTCTTGTGCGACAACTTTTAAATTGAATATTGAGTGTTGAATATTGAATATTGAATATTTTTCATCAATGGATTATTTACAGACTGAATAATCTTACATAATTTCAAATTAAAATTACATAATATAATAATTCTTGGTGTAAAATACTAAATATTAATAACAAAATAAATCTGTGGAATATTTTTTGTATTGTAAGACTTAAATGTAAAAATGCAGACAGATGAAAAAATTAATATTAATTATTTCAATAGTTTTTTTGATAGTAAATTTATCTTTTGGGCAGGATAAAACTACAAAAAAATATTATGATAAAGGAAAAAAGCAGTTTAGTCAAAATGATTTGCAAAAATCGTTAGATAATTTTAAAATTATTTCACAACAATATCCTACAAACTCTAACTATAGCTATTATTTAGGAATTGCTTATTATTATTTGCCTAATATGAGAGATAGTTCTATTTTTTATCTGGAACTTGCTGCAAGTAATGTTTCTCAAGAGTCAAAAAATAATTATAAAGAAACAGCTGCTCCCATAGAAACTTGGTTTTATCTCGGAAAATTATATCATCAAAACTATCATTTTCAGGAAGCTATATTTTTTTTGGAAAAGTATAAAGAAGTATCAAAAAATAAAACACTTCTTGACGATTGTGAGAAGACATTAGTTGCTTGTAACAATGCTATTGAGCATTTAAAGAACAGCTTAGATTTAATTGTAATGGAAGTTACAGGTGGCGTAAATAGTAAATACGATGACCACAGTCCTGTGCTTAGTGGAGATATGAAAACATTAATTTTTACTTCACGAAGGAAAGGAACAGGGGGAGAAAGGAGCAAAGATGATGGTAAGTTTTTTGAAGATATTTATATTTCTTACTACAAAGAAGAGAATTGGAGCAAGCCAAAAGGGATTAGTTCTAAAATAAATACAAATGAACATGAAGCATCTATTGGGTTGTCTTCTGATGGAAATACTCTTTTTATTTATAAAAATACAAATGGTGGAGATATTTATGTGAGTGAATTTGATGGTAGTTCGTGGAGTTTTCCTCATGCCTTGAATGAAAATGTTAATTCACGATTTAGAGAAGCACATGCGAGTATTTCTTTGGATAAAAAAACACTGTATTTTTCGAGTAACCGTCCAGGAGGTTCTGGAGGCATGGATATATATGTTTCGGAGTTGCAAGAAGATAAAACTTGGGGAGTAGCCAAAAATCTTGGCAAAAGAATAAATAGCAAGCAAGAAGAAGATAGTCCATATATTAAAGTAGATGACTCTACTCTTGTTTTTAGTTCCAACCGAAAAGAGAGTATTGGAGGTTTCGATATCTTTTATAGCGTAAAACAGAACAACGGTGGTTGGACAAAACCTGAAAATATAGGTTTTCCTGTTAATTCTCCCGACGATGATTTTTATTATTTAGAGTCTCCCGATGGAACTTTTGCATTGTATGCCACAAACCAAAATGGGACAAAAGGAGATATAAATCTATATACAATATTGCTTCCCGAAATAGACCACGAAAAAGTAGCCGTTATTACTGGCAAAGTTTTTACAGAAGATATAGAAAAAAAACTTTATGAAGTAGAAATAAATATAATAAACAATCAAACAGGAGACACAACGCAAACACATTATTGCGAAGGACAAACAGGTGAATATACTTTTATCCTTCCCACAGAGCATGAATATACCATAGTCTATGAGAGCGAGGGTCATCTGCCTTATATTCAAACACTGTTTGTGGAAATAAGTGCAGATGTAAGAAACACAGAAGGAGCAATTGTTTTGCAGCCAATTACACTCGGACAGACAGGTCAAAATTATTCTATTAATTTTGAGAAGGGAAGTTCTATCCTTTCGTATGAATCGGAAATAAAATTAGCAAAAATTTCGGAATCAATAAAGGCATACCCTATTCTTACAAGCGAAATACATATACCCGATACCGACGACCCGCTTGCACAAAGACGAACCAATTCAATTACAAGATACTTAACCAGTCAAGATGTGGATACCTCGCAGTTTAAAATAATAAAAGGATACCATAGTAAAGGTTACGAATTTTTTGTTGCCGATACTGTATTAAGTAATTTAAAAATAAAAGGTTGGAATGTAGAATTTTCTCCCGAAAATAATTCAATAAAACAAATTTCTAAAAATAAATTAAGTCAGGTTACCTATTTATTGAAAAAAGATCCTACACTTTGTGTTCAAATTCCAATACACCAAAACGATCCCAGCTCACAAAATAATGCAAACGAACTTTACGATTATTTTATAGAAAATAATATAGATACAAGTCAGATAATAGTTTGGAACTTGCCTTATAGTGAGTTCTCTAAAAACTCTAATCAGAAAAATATTATTTTAACCGAAAAATACTACGGAGCAGAAAGACTAGTAAAAGTTGTTTCGGAAACTCCCGAAGAATGTGGTATAGATGGCGATATTAAATATGCGATTAGTTTTCAATTTGGTGATTTTGAAACCAAAGATGTAGAATTTGTAAATGAGGCTATTGCTACTTTGGAATGCCCTAATGTTGAAGTTGTTGTTGTTGGACACACAGATAATATTGGAACGAGTGAATATAATTACATGCTTGGCTTAAAACGAGCTGATTATATAAAAAATATTTTATTAGATAACAATGTAAATGCAAGTAAAATAAGCATTGTTAGTTTTGGTGAAACTAAACCAATTGCTAAAAATACTATAAATGGAGAAGACAATCCCGCAGGAAGAGAACTAAATAGAAGAGTAGAAATAATATTAAAACCTATTTATGATTAAAAATTACAGGTTTCAGGTTACAGGTTACAGGTTTCAGGTTGTTAAGTCCTAAAAAACGTTGACTTTTTTGTAATTGTATTATAATATTTTTCGACCTGTGCAATCAAAAAAAAATTGTTAATTATTTGTAATTTTCCACCTAACTCCGTGTTTTGTTAAACGCCAGTAGGTGTTTCACAGAATGCGGGGCTATAATATTTTGATTGCACAGGTCAATATTTTTTACTGTTTCTGTAAAAAATAGCTTTTATACTTCGCTTTGCGAAACCAACAACCAACCAACTACAAATAGTCTTCTTCCTTCTCTTGTAGTTTTACAAAAGGTTTAATTGCTCGCTTATAAATTCCTTGCACATAAGCAATTGTCATTCCGTAATTTGTTACTGGGATATTTTTATCTATGGCTTGTTGAAGTCTGTTTTGTAGTTGTTTGCTTGTTACCATACAGCCACCACACTGCACAACAAGCGAATATTCTTCTAGATTACTTTTTAGTTTGTCCAAACCAGCAATAACATCATAATGTAAATTTTTTCCAGTGTAATTAGAAATCCAGCGAGGAATTTTTACACGTCCAATATCGTCGCAAGCTACATGGTGTGTGCAAGACTCTAAAAGTAAAATTTTATCTCCGTCTTTTAAATCAGATATTTTTGGAGTTCCTTTCAAATAATTTTCAAAATTACCTTTCATTCTTGCCAAAACAATACTAAAACCAGTCATAGGAATATCCTTAGGAATAGAAGCATCGGCTTTCAAAAAAATTGAACTATCGGTAATAACAAGGTCTGGACGAATTTTTGTTTTTTTCAAAAAAGCATCTACCTCTCGCTCTTTTACAACAATCGCAGTGCAATCATTATCAAGCACATCTCGGATAGTTTGAACCTGTGGAAGAATTAATCTACCCGCAGGAGCTTCAATATCTATTGGAGTTATTAGCAAAACAATATCGCCATAAGAAACCAAATCGCCAATAAGAGACTGTTGTTTATAGGACGATTCTGGAATTGTGCGTTTCAAAATGTCTATAAGTGTTTCTAAATTAGTTGGCTTTAAAGTGCTAAACTGCACAACTCTTGTTTTATAGTTGTCTTCTATTTTTAGTTTAGTGGTAGTTTTTAGCTCCTCTAAGTCCGATTTATTATGGACTACTATATAAGGTGTCTTATATTTCTCAAATTCTTTGATTAATATTTTTTCATAATAATCAAAAGTATTATTTGTGATAACAAGAATTCCTAAATCTATTAATTTTATAGATTCCAAAGTTTTAGAAATTCGTTTTTCTCCAAGTTCGCCTACATCGTCTATTCCTGCGGTATCCACCAAAATAACAGGTCCAAAATTGGTTATTTCATACGATTTTTTTACTGGGTCGGTAGTTGTGCCAGCAACATCAGAAACTATTGCAATTTCCTGACCAGCAATACAATTTATAAATGAACTTTTGCCATTATTTCGTCTGCCATAAATGCCTATATGTGGTTTTAATTCTCGTCCTTTTTTCATAGTTTTTCAAGTGTTACAAAAGCAATTGCTGTATCTTTGATATGCGAAATAGATAATTGTATATTTGTTATTTTTTGTAGGTTTACAAAGTCTTTAATTTTACCCGAAACTTCAATTGACGGTTTGCCAAGCTGGTCGTTTGTAATTTCTATTTCTGTAAAAGCAAAACCATTTCGCCAGCCAGTTCCAAGTGCTTTAAAAAATGCTTCCTTGGCAGCAAACCTTGCAGCAAAATGTTCTGCAAATCGTTTTTTTTCGTCGCAGTAGGCAATTTCTTTGTCTGTAAATAACTTTGTTTTTAAATCTTTGCCGTAAAGTAAATTTTTCTTAATACGTTCTACTTCAATTATATCTGTGCCAATTCCGTATATCATTTCGTTTAAGGTAGTTTCAAATTTTAGTGTTAGTCAAAGGGTAAGGAGTTAAAAGTTTAAAGTTATCAAGTTTAAAGTTCGTTCCATTTTTAAGTAAAAAAAACAATTTCATATAATCATATTAAGCTATTACACAATAGTTTAAATATGGTAATAATACTCAAAAATTTTCAAAAAGTGGAACGAACTTTTAACTTTAGACTTGCAACTTTTTAACTCCTTAGTCAAAGGGTGGCTTTAAGCCACCCTTTGACTAAGCTGTTATAATAAATTAAGCAACAAAAGTAAATAATTCTTTTATCATTAAAAATTAAAAATATCTGTTTTGCATTTTTTTTATACATTTGCGAAATCAGGGTTTGTTCATGAAAAAAATGTAATATTTGTAAAGTATTAAAACAGAGCTTATTACTTTTTTGAATATTCAATATTCAATACAGAATATTCAATATTTCAATTTATAAATATTTGAAATACAACGAAGTAAATTTAGAATAATATTTTTATGAACAAACCCTATTTGCGAAATGAATTGAATTATATTTAAGAAAAAATGGTTATGACAAATTTAATTTGAGTGTGTAACATATTGGGGGGTGCTACATTTTACAGATATTCGTAGAGACGTGATTTATCACGTCTTCATGTAGAGATATACTACTTTTATTTGCAGTATAAGACGTGATAAATCACGTCTCTACGGAATTTTGAATATGAACGTCCCCCGATATGTTAGTATCTTAATCCTGAAATCGTTGTTTTTTTTGGCATAATATTATTCAAAAC
>JAOZQN010000017.1:0-17654 GCA_029932195.1 Bacteroidales bacterium
CTTTTTTTTATCCTGATTTTAACATACTTACAGTCAAAATGAGAACTGCTGATATAGATGTAAAAAACTATTGTAAAAAAAATAACAATATTTTAATGATTTGTTATATAAAAGATATATTTTTGAGGTTGAAAAAATTGATAAATTTATCAATTTGTAACACAAAAAAAACAATTTAAAACTAAATAATAACCTAACTTAAATTAATTAATCATGAAAGGATTTATCAAAAGCTCTATTGGCAAAAAGCTAATAATGAGTATATCAGGATTATTTCTGATAACATTTTTGCTGGTGCATTTAACATTAAATTTAATGTTAATGTTCGACAACACAGGCGAGTTATTTAACACTGCTGCAAATTTTATGGGAACTAATCCTATAATGAAAATTATGGAGCCAATGCTTGCTGTTGGATTTTTGGTGCATATTATTTATGGAGCTGTATTAGAAATTCAAAATAGAATTGCAAGGGGTTCAAGTAAATACGCAAAATTTGACCAGAAAAAAAGTAGTAAATGGGCATCACGAAATATGATTTGGCTTGGAATTGCAATATTTGCCTTTCTTGGACTACATGTAGCTAACTTTTTTATGAAAGTTAAATTTGGAGGAGTTGCAGAAATTACTATTCATGGAGTTCACATGCACGATACTTATACACTTGTTACAGACTTATTTGCAATTTGGTGGTACGATTTAATTTATGTTATTGGAGCAATAGCACTTGGTTTGCATTTATATCACGGATTTTGGTCGGCGTTCCAGTCAATTGGACTTAGTAACGATATTTGGAGAAAAAGATTAGAAGCAATTGGAGGTATTTATGCCGTTGTTGTTGCAGGAGGATTTGCAATAATCCCAATATATTTCTTAATTTTTTAAATTATGAATTTAAGAAATTTTGAAATTTTGAATAACGCAAAGCGTTTTCTAAATTTTGAAGTTATGAAATTTTGAAGTTATGAATAACGCAAAGCGTTTTCTAAATTCTTAACTTCAAAAACGATTAACTTCAAAACTTCATAACTTCAAAATTTCAAAATTTCATAACTTCATAACTTCATAATTTCAAAACCTCAAAACCTCAAAACTTAAATAAAAAATGAGCGAATTAAATTCAAAAATACCAGAAGGAAAAATCTTCGAAAAATGGTCTAATTATAAAGCACATCAAAACTTAGTAAATCCCGCTAACAAGCGAAAATTAGATATAATAGTTGTAGGAACAGGACTTGCAGGAGCAGCAGCAGCAGCTAGTTTTGGCGAAATGGGTTTTAAAGTAAAATCATTTTGTTATCAAGATAGTCCACGACGTGCACATAGTATTGCTGCACAGGGTGGTATAAATGCCGCAAAAAATTACACCAACGACGGAGACACTGTTTACCGATTGTTTTACGACACCGTAAAAGGTGGCGATTACAGGTCAAGAGAATCAAATGTTTACCGACTTGCAGAAGTAAGTAATGAAATTATAGACCAGTGCGTTGCACAAGGAGTGCCTTTTGCAAGAGACTACGGCGGATTGTTAGATAACCGTTCTTTTGGGGGAGCATTGGTTTCCAGAACGTTCTACGCAAGAGGACAAACGGGACAACAATTATTACTCGGTGCATATAGTGCATTAAACCGTCAGATAAATCTTAAAAATGTAGAACTTTTCCCTCGCACAGAAATGATGGATTTAGTTGTTATTGATGGCAAGGCAAGAGGAATTATTACACGAAATCTTGTTACAGGTGAAATAGAAAGCCACTTTGGGCACGCAGTAGTTTTGGGAACAGGTGGATATGGAAATGTATTTTTCCTCTCAACAAATGCAATGGGTTCAAACGGTAGTGCCGCTTGGAAATCTTACAAAAAAGGAGCACACATGGCAAACCCTTGTTATGTGCAAATTCACCCAACATGTATTCCTTCGCATGGCGATTTTCAGTCAAAATTAACACTGATGAGCGAAAGCCTCCGAAACGATGGTAGAATTTGGGTGCCAAGGAAAAAAGAAGATGCAGAAGCTATTAGAGCTGGAAAAATGAGACCAGAAGAACTTGACGATGAAGATAGAGATTTCTATTTAGAGCGTCGTTATCCTGCTTTTGGAAACCTTGTGCCACGAGACGTTGCCGCACGTGCAGCAAAAGAACGAACCGACAAAGGTTTTGGTATAGAGAATAATGCAACAAAAGAAGGTGTTTATCTTGATTTTAAATATGCTATAAAAAGACTTGGAAAAGACGTTATTGAAGCACGTTATGGAAACTTATTTCAAATGTATGAAAAAATTACAGACGACAATCCATACAAAACTCCAATGAAAATATTCCCAGCAATTCACTATACTATGGGCGGAACTTGGGTTGATTACGAACTTCAAACATCTATTCCTGGACTATTTTCTACTGGCGAGGCTAATTTCTCCGACCATGGAGCGAATAGACTTGGTGCATCGGCACTTATGCAAGGTTTGGCAGACGGATATTTTGTTATTCCTTACACTATTCAAAATTATCTTGCCTACGAAATTCAAACAGAACGAATGGACACAAACGGCAAAGAATTTGAAAAAGCAAAAGCCGATGTGCAAGCTCACATTGATAAATTAATGAACGTAAAAGGCAATCAGTCAGTAGATTCGTTCCACAAGCGACTTGGTAAAATTATGTGGAAAGAAGTAGGAATGGCTCGCAATGCCGAAGGTCTCAAAAAAGCTATTGCTGAAATAAAAGAAATCCGTAAAGATTTTTGGAACGACGTATTTATTCCTGGAGACACAGCAGGTATAAATGTTGAACTTGAAAAAGCCAACCGTGTAGCTGATTTCTTAGAAATGGGAGAACTAATGGCAAAAGACGCACTCGACAGAAACGAATCCTGTGGTGGACACTTCCGAACAGAATACGTAACTGAAGACGGCGAAGCCTTACGACAAGACAAAGACTACATGTATGTTAGCGTGTGGAAATACAAAGGCGAAGACCAAGAACCAGAACTAATAAAAGAACCATTAGCCTACGAAGAAATTGAAGTAAAAACAAGAAACTATAAAACGGCTTAATTATTAGTGCTTAGTTTTTTAATTTGCTTTCGCATGATAATTTTTTTTCAGACACCTTATTATAGTAAGGTGTCTGAAATTTATTTATTTAAAAATAAAATGAAATGAAAAATAAAATTAAGT
Organism: Bacteroidales bacterium; assembly: GCA_029932195.1. GTDB lineage: Bacteria > Bacteroidota > Bacteroidia > Bacteroidales > JAOZQN01 > JAOZQN01. The sequence goes on from JAOZQN010000017.1 coordinate 3,182, forward strand.
TACTTATTTTACTCTTTATTGTAATTATCTCGGGGTGTAGCAAAGAACGACTTCCTTCTAAGAACATAAAAGGAAATTATAATTGTTCTGTAAATACCGATTGTAAAGATTATGTAAATATTGTTCATAGTAAAGTAGAAGTAATTAAAATAGACAATGACACTATAAATATTAATATTGAAAATTTAGGTTTACACAATATTATTGCTGTAGTTACAGAATGTAATAGCATAGAAGTTACAGGAGTAGAAAACGAAATTAACGACAACAAAGTAAGTTCGTATTGTTTTTTAATAGAAGAGTTTGATTATGATTGTGGTCGGATACAAGCAGGAAGTTATGTTTCAATGACTAAATTTAAATTAGCACATTCTAATGAGTTTCATTATACCGTTACAGAAAGGTTTCGATTAGATATTAACTTATTAGTAGATGATACATTGAATCATAATTTGTTATTAATAAATAATAATTCTTATTTCGTGGACGAAACACCAGTGGGACCTTAACAGATAAATATTTTTGCAAAAAGCCAGATTATATTGTACATAAAAAAACAATAAAAATGAACTTTGAATGGGACGCAAATAAAAATAGTTCAAAAAACATTAATCTTACGATACAACATCTTAAAATAAGGTATAAGGTTTGTAAACTCTGTAAAACTTAATTTCTATTAAGGTTAAAAAATCAAAAAATAAGGTTTCTTTTACTCAAAAGTGTAAACTGCTTTTTAAAATGCAAAAATATTATAATTATGAACTTTGAATGGGACGAAAATAAAAATAGTTCAAACAATAAAAATATGGAATACAACAAAGAAATAATATTAAAAATGTTGTCGGAAAATAGTGAGACAATAAAGAATTTTGGTGCAGATAAAATAGGTTTATTTGGCTCGTATTCACAAGATGAACAAAAAATAAATAGTGATATAGATTTTATAGTCAAATTTAATAAAGAAAAAAAAACATATAAAAATTTTATACGCCTTACTTATTTTTTAGAAGATTTATTTAAAACAAAAATTGATTTAATAACGATAAAATCTTTACGCAAGAACAGAAATTTTACTACAAACGTAATAAATCAAACAATATATGCTACGCTCTGAAACTGATTTTTTTTTAGATATAAAACAAGAATGTTTGTTTATTAAAAAAGAATTTAAAAATATGTCTTATACCGATTTTATTAATAATCAGGTATTAACACGTGCAGTGGCACGCAGTTTAGAAGTTATTGGTGAGGCAGTAAAAAACATTAGTAATAAAACAAAAAACAAATATCCGTTAATTTCATGGAGGGAAATAGCTGGTTTGCGAGACAAATTAATACATCATTATTTTGGTATTGATTATGAAATAGTTTGGGAGGTAATTCAAAATGAAATTCCAGATTTACTCTACAATATAAATATTATCTTAGATGATATGAAAAAGTAAAGTTTGTAAAATTTAATTTCTATCAAGGTTAAAAAATCAAAAAATAAGGTTTCTTTTACTCAAAAGTGTAAACTGCTTTTTAAACTGCAAAAATTATGAACTTTGAATGGGACGAAAATAAAAATAGTTCAAATAAAGAAAAACATGGTATTGATTTTAATGATGCTAAAAAACTATTTGAAGATAAAAAAAGAACAACTTCACCAGACTTGCGTAAAATTTATGGAGAAGACCGTTGGGTTACAATTGGAAAAATATTGGATATAATAATTGTTGTTGTTTATACAATTAGAGACGATTCATATCGCATTATATCAGCAAGATATGCAAAGAAGAAAGAACGTAAAACTTATAATAAATAATAAAAATGGAAAACTCAAAAATATATTGGAAACATGCAATTGAAATGCTCCAAAAAGGAGAAAAGGTATTACAAGAAATAGACTTTAACAACGAGCAGGTTCATGTTAAAGAGGTTAGCTTGCTAAATAAAAATTCTATCCGAGTCCCTGAAAATCTAATTTTCTACGACGATGATAATATTGATTGTAGCGATATTCCTGAAATAACAGACGATGATATTAATACAGGAAAAATACAATGGATAAACGTGGACGAGTTTCCAATAGATAAAGAAATTCGTAATTGGATAGTAAATCAAAATATTAAGCTTAATGAATTATTGCCTTATTTATTGAATAACTTTTATAAAACAATAAAGTTCTCTCAAAAAAATGCAGCATTATAGTATTGATAAATTAAAGTTTCTTTTACTCAAAAGAGTAAACTGCTTTTTAAACTGCTTTTTAAACTGCAAAAATTATGAACTTTGAATGGGACGAAAATAAAAATAGTTCAAATAAAAAAAAACATGGTATTGATTTTAATGATGCTAAAAATGTTTTTAAAGACGAAAATAGAAAAATAACTTCTGACATAAGAAAAAACTACGGAGAAAATCGTTGGAAAATAATAGGAAAAATATACGGAACTATTATTTCTGTTATTTATACAATGAGAAATAAAGCTGTAAGAATTATATCTGCAAGAAAATCAAGTCGCAAAGAACGAGAAGAATATAACAATAAATAACTGAAATTCAATGAAAAAAATAATAAATCAACAAAAGGCTATAGAAATACTTGAAAAAGGAGAAGATATTTCAGGGTTTAATATTGAGTTTAATCAAGATAAAATAGAAGCCATACAAGCTATTCTTTTGGGTAAAAATCAAATTACTGTTCCCGAAGAATTAATTTACTACAATGATGATACAATTGATTTTACTGACGACCCTAATATTACTGATGAAGATTTTAAAACAGGCAAACTGGTTTGGAATATTAGACCATCATTACCTATAGGCAAAGAAATGAATGACTGGTTATCAAAAGAGAAAATTGATGTGGAAAAACTACTCGTTAAATTAATGAGAAATTTTTACGAAACAGTTAAAGATTTTCCGAAAAAAGCCGCTTTATAAAAAAACATGCAAAAAATAAGGTAATAAGGTTTGTAAACTCTGTAAAACTTAATTTCTATTAAGGTTAAAAGATAAAAAAATAAGGTTTCTTTTACTCAAAAGTGTAAACTGCTTTTTAAAATGCAAAAATTTATTGCAAAAAAAACTTAAATAACAAATAATGAAAATAACAAAAATAGAAATAAAAGATTTTCAACAATTTAAGGATTTTTCTATAGACTTAACATATCCAAAAGGACATGAAAAAGCAGGAAAACCATTAGATAAAGTCTGCTTTATAGGGCAAAGTGGAACAGGGAAATCTACTATTTTGGAACAAATACAAGATTCAATTGAAGGTTTTGCAGAGGTTGTTGAAAATAATGACGAACCTATTTTTTATTCATATACAAAAACAGAGAAGAATAATTTTATTCTCTCTCACTATGACAAAACGGATAATGAAACGATTGATGTTTATTTTAATAAAGAACAACTAACGGAAAAAGGGGAGGTAACTTTTAATGATTTTAAAAATTTCATAAAAAAAACAGATAAGATACTTTTATATTTAGATGAATCTATATCGGAATACTATCAAGATGTAAAAGCATCATTAAATAAAATAGGAATAGTTACAGAAAAAGATATTGATGAGAAACGAAAAAAAATTAATGATATTTTTAGTAAATACAAAAACACAAAAATAGTAGATAGTCGTTCTGTGTTTTTTCCAGAAGCAAGCGATGAATTTTTATTTTATTTACTATATAAATTAATTATTTATGATGAGAAATTAGTAAAAAGAAATTCAAAATTTGTTAGCCAAGTAAATGATAAAAACTTTAAACAATTACACAAGGAGTTAAATGACTGGAAAGAAAGCAATCCTAATCAAAGAACTATTTTTGCAGAAGAAGTTAATTTTTTTCTTAATAAATTTCATGTAAAAGTAGATAATGAAATTCCTTGGGGAGGTGGTATAAAAGTAATAAGAACAGATGATACAGAGTTTCCTTTTAAATTTGCCAGCACAGGCACAAAAAGAATAATGCTCACAACTTTACTTCTGTTTTTTCTTGATACAAAAAACACTATCATTCTTTTTGACGAACCCGAAAATTCTTTGTATCCAGATGTGCAACAGGAACTTATAACGTTTTACACTCAACTTGCATCAGATGCACAATTTTTCTTTGCTACACACAGTCCAATTATTGCCTCACAATTTGAGGCTTGCGAAAGATTTATCTTAAAATTTGATGACAAAGGTTTTGTTAAAGCCGTTAGGGGAGATGCACCAGAGGGAGTAGAACCTAATTTTATTTTACTTAACGATTTTGGTTTAAAAACTGTTTTAATTCCAAAAGGAGAAGAGAAGTGGAAGGAATTTGTAGAACTAAAATCTAAAATCCATTTTGAAAAAGATGAAAAAATAAAACAAGAGTTAATGGATAAATATATGGAAATAGGTATAAAATATAATTTTGGAAATTATGAAAAGAATAGTAAAAAATAAAAACTCGGAAATTCTAAAATTAAATTTATCGTATTCAAAAGACAGCAAAAAGAATAAAAAAATTAGAGAAATTTTAGAAAAAGAACAAGACAGATATTGTGCTTATACCGAGACAAAAATAGATGCAACTTTTTCTGTAGATATTGAACATTTTAATCCAAAATTAAAATATACAGATAAAGATAGTTACAAAAATTGGTTTGCTGTAAGTCATAAATGGAATAATAAAAAGGGAATAAAATGGGACAATTTTCAACCAACTCTTCACCCAACAGCAAAGGATTTAGAGCAAAGATTAATTTATGATGAAGATACTGCTTCTTATATTTGCAAAATAGAAGATATTGAGGCAAATAATTTGATGAAATTAATAGACTTAAACAACAGTGAGTTAGTTGAGAGTAGAGAGAATTATATAAATTTACTGAAAATTTTATATAAAGAAGCAAAAGAAGTTTCTTTTTTTGATTGGATAACAAAACCTAAAAAAGAAAAAGAAGAATTAACAAAATATAGACGAGCAATAGAAACTGTTTTTGATATAAGTTTATAAAAAAACTATTTCAAAGGCGAAAATTTATAGCGAAAAATGAATAAAAAATAAGGTAATAAGGTTTGTAAACTCGGTAAAACTTAATTTCTATTAACCTGCATTATTCATAAAAACCGTTAAAACGGTTATAATCAATGTTCTAATTTCAACCCACGACTTAAGTCGTGGGCTAATATAAACAGCTAAAAATCAACCGTTTTAACGGTTTTGAAATAAGTTCATGAATAATGCAGGTTAAGGTTAAAAAATCAAAAATTAAGTTTTTTTTTACTCAAAAGTGTAAACTGCTTTTTTAAATGCAAAAAATTATTGCGAAAAATGAATATTTTATAAATTAAAAACTATGAGTAAACTTATCAAAAGACTTAAAATTAAGATACGGAAAAGGATTTAGTCGCAGTAACCTGAATTATATGAGGCTATTATACAATAAATATCCAATTTGTGAGACGCTGTCACACAAATTGAGTTGGTCTCATTACTACGAGCTGTTAAAAGTAGAAGATAACTTAGCAAGAGAATTTTACGAAAATCAAGCAATTAAAGAAAACTGGACAATAAGAGAATTAAGACGACATAAAAAAACAGGAACTTTTCATCGGATAGCATCTATAAAAGATAAAAAAGACATTTTAGAATTATCAAAACAAGGTCAAATAATAAAAACAGAACAAGATTTTATTAAAAATCCGCATGTTTTTGAGTTCTTAAATTTCCCTGAAAATTATCAATATTCCGAAAATGATATAGAAAAAGCTATAATAAATAATTTGCAACAATTTTTATTAGAATTAGGAAAAGGTTTTGCTTTTATAGGACGACAACAACGTATTACGCTAAATAATAGACATTATTTTGTTGATTTAGTTTTTTATCATGTTAAATTAAAATGCTATGTTTTAATAGATTTGAAAATTGGTGAAGTAGAATACGAACATATTGGACAAATGAAATTATATTTAGGATACTACACTAAAGAAGTAAGCGAAACAACAGACAACGAACCAATTGGATTAATTTTATCGGAAGAAAAAGACGATATAATGGTAGAATATGCAATGCTAAATGATAAATCAAGATTGATTGTTTCAAAATATAAACTCTATTTGCCAGATATTGAAGAGCTGAAAAATAAAGTTAAGGAAATAATAGAAAATAAATAAAGATTCTATTTTAAAATGATAATCAATTATTTTACTCATAAAAACTACAACTTTGCCAAAGTGAAAAAACTTTTGCAAAGGCGAAAAATTATTGCGAAAAATGAATAAAAAATAAGAAGTTAAAAAAGAAAATAACATGATACTGAAATTAGAATATCTATTTTTACCATTGTTTGTTTTGGCTGGAGTATTTTTATTTTTTGGTAATATGGAATTTGCGGCAATATCTTTTGGAATAAGTATATTGCTATTTGCAAAAAAAAGACACCGACAAAAACGTAAATCAACATACAATAAGCATACTTCAACAAGGTCGGGAGATGATTACGATGCTGCACAAAATAATAAAAAAGGTAAAAAAAACAAAAAGTATAAAAAAGACCAAAACCCTAATAAAAAAGGAAATAACAAATGACAACAAATTTATTAAATAATCAGCAAGCAATAAGCCTGCAAATAAATCAGTATTTTGCTGCAGACGACACAGATTCGGCAGAAAAACTTTTGTTGTCTTCAATAAAAAAATATCCGAACGAGCATTTATTTTTTGCACAACTATCGGTTGTAAACTATGAATTAGGCAACGATAAGAATGCTATTGAATATGCGAAAAAATCGTTAGAAATTACACCAAGTTGTCAGTTAGCACAAAATTATTATGCCGTAGCCTTGCAAGCAACAGATAAAGATACAGAGGCAATAAAAATATGGCTGTCTTTATTAAACAGAAGTATTAAAGATTTGGCATTCAACGATTGTGGAGAGGGAGTTCGCAATGCAAAATCGTTACAAAATGATATTCGTTTTAATCTTGGCGTTAGTTATTCTGCATTAGAAAATAGCGAAAAAGCAAAATTTTACTTCAACGAGCATCTAAAAAATAGAAAACAAGGACAGTTTAGTAATTTTACTCGCAAAGATGTAGCTGAATATATTGAAGAATTGTCTTAACAAAAATGGCGTTTTTTATAAATACTAAAAATAGTTTCCAGTTTTTTCACCTTATTATTCAACATCTTAAATAAGGTAATAAGGTTTGTAAACCTTTTAAATTATTTTTCTATTAAGGTTAGAAAATCAAAAAATAAGGTTTCTTTTACTCAAAAGTGTAAACTGCTTTTTAAAGCGTTATAAAAAGCGAAAATATTTGAACATCAAAAACTACAAAAATGAAGCACAGAGGAAGAATACAAGCACAAGGTAAGAACTTGGAGTCTTCGGAGTCGTGGTCGCAAAATGAAGCTCTAACAAAAAAAGACAGTCTTAGAATGCTTGAGAAATTAAAAAATAAAATTCCGAAATCAGAAGCGAAAATTAGAAAAACAGCTTTTGAAAAAGCCGAAAAATTTATTAAACGAGCATCGCTAACAAACGGTGCAGATGCACCAGTAAGTATATACATACAGAGCAGAAGGATATATCAAAGAACGAGTTGATATAGAAATAAAAAAAGGAAAAGCATTTATTAACTAATAATTAAAAAATAAAATGAAAAGATATTTATTCTCAAATTTTTTAAAAGAAAAATTAGTATATCAATCTTGCCAAGATTATTGGGAGATAAAAGTTAATGAATTGCTGTTTTTTAATAAAATATCAGGTGTAAAACCTTATTTGAATACCAAATTCGGAGATGGAACAGATTTTTATAATGGAAATCCTATTTTAAATTATTATTTTACCAAAACAAATAAAGCAATAAGAATAATACAAGAAGAGCCAAATCCCAAAGATTTAGAAATTGCCGCTTGGACAGATAACTTTGAAACAGAGAACTTTAATGCCAACGAATTAGTTATATCAATTCAACTTACGCCTTACTCCGAAAAAATAGCATACGAATTGATAAGAAAATGGGTAATTGAAGATTATTCTTCTGAAAAAATGGATAGATTTATTGATTTAAAATTGGAACTCGAAAAAATAGAAACTTCAAATTATTTGAGAGAAGAAATATATGCTACAAATTACATTTACGCTTAGTTTTTTCATCAAAACTACAATTTTGTTAAGGTCTTTCGTTTTTGTAAAGTTGTGGTTAGGTAAAAAATAATGGGCACTCCTAAAAACTCAAAAATCAAGGCTTTCAAAATTCTTAAAGTTTGAGTTTACTCCTGTAAATGAGTATTTTAATAATTTTGGATAACGCAGAGTTTAGGGTTTTTAGGAGTGCCCTAATAATAGAAAAATATTATAATTATAAACTTTGAATGGGACGCAAATAAAAATAGTTCAAACAATAAAAAACACAAAATGGAAACTTCTAAAAATACTGTTTCTGTAGAACATTCTTTATTGGAAACAATAAAAGCAGGAAAGTTTTATCCAACATTAAAAAATAATAACAAATCTTATATTTTTGATAGGGTAGGAAAAAAAAACACTTCTAAGCAACAAGAAACTAAAATGGCAAGAAGTTGATAATGTTGTTATGATTGTAAAAATTAATTCTTCGCTTTTGGATAGCGTTATGGAAAGTAAAGTTTATCGTGTTTTTAATGATGAGAAAAATGATGAAAGATATATTTTTGATGAAGACAACGAAAAAGTTTTATTTGATAGCATGATTTTTAATTATGAATTAATATGATATTAAATGTGTTGTTATCAGTGGTTTTACCTGTTACGTTTGCTGGCGTTGTTGTGGGAGGAATTGTTGTTCTTGCTATTGTTTGGAAAAAAATATGTCCAGTAATAATTGTAAAATCAAAAGAAGGAGGCAAGTTCTTTTTTGGAGTTTCACACTCAAAAAAAAGAAAAAACATGAAAAAACTAACGCAGTCAGGAGTAAATGGTTTAAATTTAGACAATAATACCGTTTATGGTCTTGCCAATACTCCAAGTAAAATAATAAAAGAGGTTGGCAGTGTTGATATTAAAAAAGCACAAGAATTGCTTGATAGTGTGCCAAATAAAAAAACAAATAGAATTGAAAAAAGAAGAAAAGGAATTGATGAAGAATAGATAGATAAAAACTATTTTTACGAAAATAAAAATTGTGGAACAACAAAAGATACATTGGAAAAAAGTATTATAATTATTGTAAATTACTGGAGTCTCCAGTAATTTTAATGAAAAATAAGGAAAAAACAAGCTTTTTTATCTTTTTAAGGATGTTTTTACTGGAGTCTCCAGTAATTTAATAAATAAAACCAAAGACATTAATTGTCTATCAATATAAAATAATTAATAAAACAAATATACTATGTCAGACGTAAAAAATTTTAGCATAAAGTTAAAAGTATGGAGACAAAACGGAGCCAAAGATAAGGGTCGTTTTGAAACTTATCCGCTAAGTGATGTTTCGCCAAATGCCTCATTTTTAGAAATGATGGATTTATTGAACGAACAATTAATTGGAGAAGGCAAAGAACCCATTGCTTTTGACCACGATTGTAGAGAAGGAATTTGTGGAGCATGTAGCCTTTTTATTAACGGGAGAGCACACGGACCAGATGGCGAAATTACAACCTGCCAACTTCACATGAGACACTACAAGGAGGGAGAGACAATTACCATAGAACCTTGGAGAACAAAAGGTTTTCCTATGATAAAAGACTTAATGACAGATAGATACGCCTACGACCAAATACAACATGCAGGAGGATATGTTTCTATAAGCACAGGAGGTGTGCCAGATGCAAATGCAATTCCAATCATAAAAGCAGATGCTGATGAAGCAATGGACGCTGCATCATGTATTGGTTGCGGTGCTTGTGCTGCTACTTGTAAAAATGGTTCGGCAATGTTGTTTGTTGCTGCAAAAGTTTCGCAGTTAGCATTATTGCCACAAGGAAAAATTGAGGCTTCTCGCAGAGCGAAAGCTATGGTTGCCAAAATGGATTATTTAGGCTTCGGAAATTGCTCTAATACAGGAGCTTGCGAAATTGAATGTCCTAAAAATGTTTCGATATCACATATTGCTCGCTTAAATAGAGAGTTTTTGGTAGCAAATGTAAAAGATTAAAATAAGGCTTTAGGCTGTTGGCTATTAGCCTTTGGCTTTTTATCGCTTTGCGAAGCTAACAGCCAGTAGCTAAAAACCAATAGCCAATGTGGTATAGATTTATAGAATGGATAGAACAAAACCAAATGGCTTGTTCTTATAAAAAATTTCTTGGTGTAAGATGTCCTGGTTGTGGAATACAAACTGCTATTATCCATTTATTTAAAGGAGAGCTATGGCAAAGTATAACAGAGTATCCTGCACTTATTCCAATAATTACTTTATTTATTTATGCGATTGCTTTATTTATTTTTAAGTTTAAAAATGGAATAAAAATTGTGTTATACCTTTTCTATACAGTAATATTTATTATCTTATCAAACTTTTTTATTCGTTTAATTATTTATTAGAAATCTATTAACCATGGAAAACAACATTAACAACACAGAAAACACTGTAACTAACCACCAACAAAATTATTTTGTTAAACCCGATGCACCAAATTCTATTGCAGTTCTTATACTAGGAATTGTTTCACTCGTTTTAACTCTTATGTCCTGTGGAATTGGAGGAGGAGTAATTACAGGAATTATAGGTTTATTTCTTGGCATTGGAAGTAATAAAGCAATTAAAGAGTCTCCAAACCAATTTTCTGAAAAATCAATAAAAAATACAAAAGCAGGAAAAATAATGAGCTTAATAGGTCTAATCATTTCTGCAGTTGGTGTTTTTGTTTACATTGTAGTTGTTGTTTTTGCAATTATTTTAGAGGGAGGCGGTTTTTAGTCTTTTTCAATAAGAAATTACGATTTATGATTGATTTTCAGTAGTAAACCAATCATAAATCGTAAATTTAAAGTAGTAAATCTAATATCTGTAATGGTCTGGTTTGTAAGGACCAGATTTTTCTATTCCAAGATATTCTGATTGTTCGTCTGAAAGAACTGTTAGTTTTGCACCAACGTGTGCAAGATGCAGTCTTGCTACCTCTTCGTCAAGTTCTTTTGGCAAACGGAATACTCCAATTTCGTAGTCTTTTGTCCAAAGTTCTAATTGTGCAAGTGTTTGGTTTGTAAACGAATTACTCATTACAAATGAAGGGTGTCCAGTTGCATTTCCAAGATTTACCAATCTTCCTTCCGAAAGTAAAATAATAGAATGTCCATCAGGAAAAACCCATTGGTCAACTTGTGGTTTTATGTTTATTCGTTTGATCCCAGGATAGTTTTCTAATTTTTCTACCTGAATTTCGTTATCAAAATGTCCGATATTGCAAACAATTGCTTTATCTTTCATTTTTGCCATATGGTCTATTGTTATAACGTCTTTGTTTCCAGTAGTTGTTACAAAAATATCTGCTGAGTCAAGCATGTTTTCCATTGTATTTACAGCAAAACCTTCCATTGTTGCTTGCAAAGCACAAATAGGGTCGATTTCCGAAACGGTAACTCTTGCTCCGTAACCTATCATTGATTTTGCCGAACCTTTACCAACGTCTCCGTATCCGCAAACCATAACTTTTTTACCGGCAAGCATAATATCTGTTGCTCTTTTTATTCCGTCTGGCAACGATTCTCTACAACCGTAAGTGTTATCAAATTTTGATTTTGTAACAGAATCATTTACATTGATGGCAGGGAATAATAATTTTCCTTGTTCAAAAAGTTGGTATAAACGATGAACACCAGTAGTCGTTTCTTCTGATACTCCTTGAATTTTTTTCGCAATTTTAGTCCATTTGTCTGGATAATTTGCCAACGATTTTTTCAAAATTTTGAATAATTCTATTTCGTCTTCTGCTGTTACTTTTTCTTCTAAAACATTAGCATCTGCCTCAGCTTCCGAACCTTTAAGAACCATCATTGTGGCATCTCCACCGTCGTCAACGATAAGGTCTGGACCTGTTCCGTCGGGGAAAGTTAGTGCTTGCTCTGTGCACCACCAATATTCTTCGAGAGATTCTCCTTTCCATGCAAATACTGGCACTCCTGTTACAGCTATTGCAGCTGCGGCGTGGTCTTGCGTAGAAAAAATATTACAACTTGCCCATCTAACGTCAGCACCAAGCGAAGTTAGTGTTTCTATTAAAACGGCAGTTTGGATAGTCATGTGAAGTGAGCCAGTGATTTTAGCTCCTGCAAGTGGTTTTTCGTCTCCAAATTTTGTTCTTAACGATACTAATCCTGGCATTTCATGTTCTGCCAAGTTGATTTCTTTACGTCCCCATTCAGCTAAGCTGATGTCTTTTACTTTGTAATCCATTTTTTCTGTGTTATTCATTTGATTGTTTGTTTATATGTTTATTCTTTTAATGTTTTTTTTCGTTTCTTCTTTGATGTCGGTTTTAATTTAGACACTTCTTGTAATTTTTCAATAAAATAATGTGCACTATCACAATTTGAATTTTGAATATTAAACTGTTTTGTTATTTCTGTTGCTATTCCAAGTTTGCTTGTATTGATTAATTCTGTATTATTTTTAAAAATATCTTTCAACTGGTGGTAAGGATTTCCTAACTCTTCAATATTTTCAGGTAAGTTTTGATTGTCTTTTTGAGTTCTATATTCAGAATAGATAACCCCTGTTAAGTCTCTCATAACGTCATCATTAGAAAGAAACCAGCTTTCTACCTTCTTTACAGGAATAATTAAAATGTGTAAATTTTTATTTGGTTTTATTCTTTCATAAACTTCTGCTATTGTATTTTTATCTGAATCTGTGATTATGAAAATTTTCCAAGCATCTTTTAATCTTTTATTATAAATATCTAAAAACTTGGGTAATAACCTTCCATTACCTTTTGTATTTATTGTGCCTTGATATATTATACCAAGGGATTTTAGAAAAAATTGAAAATTAGGAGATTTTAGTATTTTTTCTTCAGTTTGTCCTTCACAAATAAAACCTACGACCATGGCAAACCCCCTTCAAAAATATCTGTTAGCCAAGCATCGTCGAGTTTAAAATTTTCGTCTGTAAAATAGTCATCAAATTTTTTATCCGAAGCTTTTTTTATTTTTGTCAGTCCTTTTATTTTATTTACTATTATTAACTCCTGCCTTTCCAAATGCCTTACAATAGTGGGTGAATGAGTTGTAAACCAGATATAATGTCCTCTTCGCTGGCAAATATTTCGTATAAAATCAATAAATGGTTCTAAAATAATTGGGTGAAGACCATTTTCAGGTTCTTCTATAAATATAAATTGCGATTCTTTACTTTGTAAAATAGCAGTGAGTAAAATAATTGTGTTTTTTGTTCCATCTGAAATTAAAGTATCTGGTATTTTTTCGTCTTTATAATATTTATCTTTAATAAATAATTCATCTGCCCCGTCAATTTTATTTTTAATTATATTAATTTCATCAATATCAGGAACAACGTCTTTTAAAATATTTATAAATGTTTTTTTTGCATTAATATCTTCAAATGTTTTTTTTAGAACATTAATATAATTCCTTCCATCTTTTTCTAAAATAAGACTTTTTGATGTTTTATTATTCTCTTTTATATGCAAATAACTATAGCTTGTTGTCAATTTTTTATTATACGGCTCTTTTAATGACTTTATGTAAATTTCTTTTTTGAGAGTGTTATTAAAAAAAGCTAATTTTTCTTTAAGACCAGTATTTAATGAAATTTCAATATCCTCATTTTTATGCGAAAAATTAAAAATATTTTTTCCTCCAAATTCGTCAAAACTTTTTTTTGCACTATTATAATACGAATCAAATAGCATATCAATTGCAGAAAAAATATTGGATTTTCCACAAGCATTAGAACCTACAAAAACAGTAAATGGGTTTGGTTTTTCTATTTTTATATCAACTACTGATTTAAAATTTTTAATTTCAATACTTTTTATATTTATCTTAAAACCTTCTTCTTTTATTTTATTTTCACCTCGTCGTTTAATTAATTCATTTTCTAATTTTTTCGCACTTACATCGTTGTCTATTACAAATTTTAATAAATTATTTCTTAATTCACTTTTTATTCCATCTTTTAGCAATTTTTTATTATGCGACCAGCCTATTTTTTTGGCTAATTCAAATTGTTCTGGATAGTTTTTATAAACATCATATAATCGTCTCATATCCGAAAGACTTGCTATTCCGTAACCTTTTCCTAATTCTTGACTTAGCTCAATCAATAATTCCTTTTTACTTGAAAATTTTTCTTGATTATTAACTATTAATTTTCCTATTTCATAATATCTTATAATAATTACTTTTTCTTTCTTATATTTACTAATAACATCTTTTATTTCTAAGATTAAACTTTCTAAAATTGAATTATTCATTATTTCTTATTTTTCTTACCCTCTATTAATAGAAGTTGATTTACGACTCATTCTATTATACTACGGTGAATAAGGCTTTCGA
>JAOZQN010000017.1:17754-27075 GCA_029932195.1 Bacteroidales bacterium
AATAGAAGTTGATTTACGACTCATTCTATTATACTACGGTGAATAAGGCTTTCGAGTTTTTATTTAGTATTAGTTAAAGCGTTAAAACCCTCATTTGTTTCACCTTGTGCAACCCCAGCTAGGATAAAGTTAGTCAAAATCCAAAAAATCTTATTCACTGAAGTATAATAAAAGTTTATTTCTGATTGATTCTATTAATAGAAGTTGGTTTCTTATTCATTTTATTAATATAAATTGACTTATGATTCATTCTATTAATAGAAGTTGATTTACGACTCATTCTATTATACTACGGTGAATAAGGCTTTCGAATTTTTTATTTAGTATTAGTTAAAGTGTTAAAGCCCTCATTTGTTTTTCATTGACTATCCCCAGTCTAAAGATTAGAGATAGTCAAAATCCGAAAAACCTTATTCACTTAAGATAATAGAAGTTGATTTATAATTCATTCTATTAATAGAAGTTGATTTTTTGAGATACAATTTTTGCGTAGTCAAAATTTATTTTAAATCTACTGTTCTTGTTTCTATTTGTTTTCCATCTATAAAAATAAAAACGGAGTAAGTTCCTTTTGGTAAGTCTTCGCTGTTGTTGTAATACATGCAAATATCTTGTCCTTTACCATCGTAAGTAATATTTTTGTTTGAAGAAAAAGCTATTGATGCTCCTTGAAAATCAAAAAAACCAGATGTATTGTTTCTCAGTATTTTACCCGAGGGGTCAGCAATTCTGATAAAAACAGCTTTATTACCTGTTTCGGTAATTTTATTTTTATTAAGAGTAAAACATATCTGAAATTTTGTTGTCTTTTTTATTCTTTTAGTTGCCTTTCCTCTTTTATTTAGGGCAACAAATCCAATGTTAAGAACTTGTAATTCGGACGCAATTTCTACTTTGTTTTGTAGGCTATCCGATTTTTCTACGAGTTCTTCTCTTTCTGTAACAACTATATCGTAGTTTTCTTTTATCTCTGTGTTTTCGGCAATAAGTTGCTTGTTTTTTTGATTCAGCTCGTCTATTTGGGCAATATAACCTTTCATTATGTTTTTGAGAGTTTCTATTTCGTCTTTATACTGCGAAATCCTGTAATTATCAGACGATTTTACTTTTTTTAGCTGAGTTAAAAGCTCTTCAATTTTCTCCTGTTCTTTTTTTAATTTAGAATTTAATGCACTGTTATTCGTCTCTAAATCTTTATAACTTTCCGAAATATCTTTCAGTTCTTCAACAAGCGAGTCTTTTGCTGTTTTACTGTATTCCAGACGTGTAATTAAGACTTTGGTTTCTACCCTTGTTGTTTCTTTATCAAAAACAAGCCAGCCTATAATAAATAGTTGAATTACAATAATTGCTATAAAAATTATTGTTTTGGTTTGATTATTTCTTTGTGTTTTTTCCATTATTAATTAAGAATTAATATTTTTGAATAAAGTGCAAATATATAGTTTGTTTTTTAATTTAAAAAATCTTTAAAAGAATTGTTTTTATATTTGCCTGATTTTCAATTGTAAACAACTGTTTTTACAATTGTAAACACTGTTATTTGCTCAAATATTTTATTATTTCTTTTTCGTTGTCTGGCGTAAACCACTTTATATCAGTGTATTTATTAAACCAAGTTAGTTGCCGTCTAGCGTAGCGACGAGAATTTCTTTTTATAAGTTCTATTGCTGTGTCAAGATTATATTCGCCATCAAAATGGGCAAATAGTTCTTTGTAGCCTACCGTATTAAGCGAATTATTTTCCTTAAATTTATAAAATGATTTTGCCTCTTCTACAAGTCCATCTGCAACCATAATATCAACTCGCTGGTTGATTCTTGTGTGAAGTTCTGCTCTATCTCTGTTTAGTCCTATTTTTACGACTTCAAAATCTCGTTGTTTCTTATTTTTTGTAAGAAATTTAGAATAAGGAACTCCTGTCTGAATACTTATTTCCAGTGCTTTAAGTATTCTTTTGTAATTATGTAAATCAATTTTTTTGTAAGTCTCAAAATCAAGAATTTTTAAATCAAAGCGGATACTTTCTATTCCTTCGGTTTCGTGTTTTTTGATGAGTGAATTTCGCAAATCGTTATCTATATCTGGCAAGTCATCAATACCGTAGCATACAGCATCTACATACATTCCCGAACCTCCTACAAGCAAAACTTTATCTTTTTTTTCAGATAAGTTTTTCAATAAATCTATAACTTCTAGTTCATACATGCTTGCGTTGTAATAATCGTGGATAGATTTATTTGCAATCATATAATGTTTAATTTCAGATAGTTGTTGTTTGTTTGGCGGAGCTGTACCTATTTTTAATTCTTTATAAACCTGACGAGAATCCGAAGAGATAATTACAGTATCAAAATGCTTGGCAATATTGATGCTCAAATCAGTTTTTCCAATTCCCGTAGGTCCTACTATTACTATTAGTTGCATTTGTTTTGGTTTAAATCAGACAAAAAAGAACCTAAAACAAATAAATGCCTTAGGTTCTACAATTATGAAAAAACAAAGTTTTTGAATTTTTAATATAAAAAATAAATCGCCTTGCGACATTATTCATTATTCATTAAAAAATTATTCATTTTAAAGTTGCGGTCCTGCTGTTTCTACAAGTTTTTTGGCATCATCGTTATCGGTAAAGAATTTGAAGTTATCAATAAACATTTGACCAAGTTTTTTTGCTGAATCGTCCCATTTTGTTGGGTCTGCCCATAAGTTTCTTGGGTTCAATAATTTACTATCTACATTATTTACTGCTTTTGGTATTGCAAGATTAAATACCGGACAATTTTCAAATTCGCCATTATCAAATGAGCCGTCTAATATTGCGTCAATAATTGCTCTTGTAGAAGGCAAGTCAATACGTTTGCCTGTTCCGTGAGCACCACCAATCCAACCTGTGTTTACTAGGTATGCAGTAGCATCGTTCATTTCCATTTTTTTAATTAGCTCTTCGGCGTATTTTGCAGGGTCTAACAATAAGAATGCTGCACCAAAACATGCTGAGAATGAAGGAACTGGTTCTGTAATTCCTCTTTCTGTTCCTGCAACTTTTGCAGTATATCCGCTAATAAAATGGTATTTAGTTTGGTCGGCAGTAAGTTTAGATACTGGAGGCAATACACCAAAAGCGTCTGCTGTAAGGAAGATTACTTTTTTTGCATGTCCTGCTGCTGATACAGGTTTTACAATATTATCTATATGATAAATAGGGTAAGAAACTCTTGTGTTTTTTGTTTTTGAAACGTCTGCGAAATCAATTTTAAAGTTTTTGTCGAAGCCAACATTCTCTAATAATGCGTCTCTTTTTATTGCTTTATAAATATCTGGTTCTTTTTCTGGGTCAAGGTCAATAGTTTTTGCGTAGCAACCACCTTCGAAATTAAATATTCCGTTGTCGTCCCAACCATGTTCGTCGTCTCCAACTAGAGCTCTGTTTGGGTCTGCCGAAAGTGTAGTTTTTCCTGTTCCTGAAAGTCCGAAGAAAATTGCTGTGTCCCCGTCTTTACCTACGTTTGCCGAGCAGTGCATTGCTGCAATTCCTTTAAGTGGAAGGTAGTAGTTCATTACAGAAAAAATTCCTTTTTTCATTTCGCCACCATACCATGAGCCACCAATAACAGCCATTTTTTCTTTAAGATTGAAAGCGGCATATACATCGCTGTTTAATCCGTGCTCTTTCCATTTAGGATTTGATGTTTTTGATGAGTTATAAACAACAAAGTCTGGTTCAAAGTTTTCAAGTTCTGCTTCTGTTGGTCTGATAAACATATTTTTAACAAAATGTGCTTGCCATGGCACTTCTACAATAAATCTAACTTTTAAACGAGTGTCTTCGTTTGCTCCTGCATAACCATCTTGCACGTAAAGCTTTTTACCCGAAAGTTGTTTTAAACTGTTAGCTTTTAGGTCGTTCCATATTTCGATAGAAATAGGTTTGTTATCCGACGCTGGTCTGTGGTCGTTTTTCCACCATATATTTTTTTCGTTCTCTTCTTCTTTAACAATATACTTATCTTTAGGTGAACGCCCAGTAAAAATACCAGTATCTACTGTAACAGTATCTAAATTAGTAAGGTATCCTCTTTCAAATCCTTCTAATTTTGAGTCTGTTTCGTGTTTAAAAAGTTCTTCATAAGAAATATTATGAAAAATTTCTTTTACGTCATTAATTCCATACTGTGTTAAATCAAGTTTAGCCATAATTTTAGGTTGGTTTAATGTTGTTGTATTGTTAAAAGACAATTTATTTAATGAGTCCCCTCCGACAAGTATCTTTTTGCCAAACTCGGCGTTGGATACAAATTTTAAAATCCTCATTTACAACGAGTAAACTCTGATTGTAAAATTGGTATCCGCCTTGATTTTGGCAAAAATACACTTGTTGGAGTGGATTCTTTAATGGATTTTTGAGTTTATTTTAAAACTTTATTCCTTTTTACTGAACTCATTTTTAATAATAAATGCAAATATATTATATTTCTAATAAAATAAAAAAGTTTTATTCAAAATAATAAAAATAGAATAGTTTTAAATTTGTATTTCTATTATGTTTCTACTGTGCTTCCATTGTTATTTAAAGAGTCAATAAAATTTTGTGGAGCTTTTCGAGGTTTCCGTGTTTTTGCATCTACAAATACGAGTGTTGTGTTTCCAATATTTATTAATTCGTTTTTTTGATTAAAAACTTCGTATGTAAATTGAATTTTTATAAGCGGATTTTTTTTGAGAGTTGTTTTTATGGTTAATAAATCATCGTAAATTGCTGGATTTTTGTATTTTATATCCATAGAAATAACAGGAAGTAAAATTCCATCGTCTTCAAGTTGTTTGTATGTTAGACCAAGGCTACGTAGCATTTCTGTTCGTGCTACTTCAAAATACTGGGCATAATGTCCGTAATAAACATATCCCATACGGTCTGTTTCGCTGTATCGGACTCTAATTTTTGTTTCGTGAACCATATTAATTTAGTAATAGATTTAGAATTTTATTAATATTATTTTATAATGTATATGGCACTCCTAAAAACTCAAAACTCTGCGTTATACAAAATTATTAAAATACTCATTTACAGGAGTAAACTCAAACTTTAATAATTTTGAAAACCTTGATTTTTGAGTTTTTAGGAGTGCCCTGTAGTATATAGCGTTGTGGTTTTTTAATCTTTAATTTCGTTTTTTAAAAAAGTTGTAACTATTTTATTAAATTCGTCTGGTTTCTGATTAAAAAGAAAGTGGTTTGCATTTTTTATTGTTTCCAATTTTGCTTGTGGGATATAGTCAAGATATTGATTACAACTTGATGGTGGTATAATATCATCTTCTCCATGAATAATTAAAACTGGGCATTTTATTTCGGATAATGATTTAGAATAATCATGTTTTTTGCCCATGCTTAGGAAACAGGCATGTTGTATCCAGCCACCAACATCTTTGGTTGAATATTCTGTTTTGGAGGTGTCTTTTGTTGCAATATTATAATATTTTATAAAATCGTAGTTTTCTTTGGCAAGCTGCTCTTCTGTTTTAGAAAATAATTTTCCATAATTGAAAAATTCTTTTAAATAAATTTCATAATCAATTAAAACTTTACCCGATAATTCCTGTCTTATAAGTTCGTATAAACCACCTGATTCAGAAGGCATTTTTACTACTTCTGCGGGTGATACAAGTATTAATGATTTTACGTGTTCTGGAAATTCTATGGCATAAAGGGTTGCCAAAAAACCGCCAAAAGAATGTCCTATTATTGTAATTTTTTCTTTTCCTATTTTTAGTCTTATTTGTTCAATATCAGATATTTGTGCAGGCAAACCTAAATTCTCATCTAAAAATTTCATATTTTTATAAAAATTCTTACTTTCAAATTTATCAATAGGACGAGATGATTTTCCGCAGCCCCGTTGGTGGTAATAATAAAATTTGTAGTCATTTGTCAGATTGTCTAATCCAGCCCATTTTTCTGTAAATGGAAATCCTGGACCACCATGGATCACAAGGATATTTTCGCCTGTGCCTTCGGTAAAATAATAAAGCGAGATGCTGTCGTTTATTCTGAAAAAGTTAGCTTCGTCGGTCTCATTATTATTTTGTAATAAATGAGAATAATTTTCTTTTTCAACTAAATTTCCTGGTTTGTATAGTGGTTTGGAACAAGAGGAAATAAAAATTACTACTATTAATAAGGTGTGTGTGATTTTTTTCATTTTAAGAGCTAAGTAGATTTTAGATTTACAATTTTAGATTTACAATTGACGATTGGTGGACACCTTATTGTCAGTTGATTATAATAAAATAAATGTTAAAAAAAATTTGTCATACTATTTAGTTTGTTATTCTTAGACTATTACTATTTTGATAATAAATTGTGTTATAGTTAATTAAGGGGAGTTCGGCAGGAGCTTTTGAAACAATACCGTCCATTGTAAGCGAAAATTCTGAGCCACAACATTCGTGTATCATTTTGTCTCTATATTCGTTGAGTGTTATACGTTCGCAACCAGGGTCGTGTGTGCATGTTCGCTCGTAGGCTTTAAATTCGTCTAATCCACTTCTGTAAATAATTATTCCGTTTACACCGCCAGTTATTTCTACCACATTTCCAATTGCTTTTAAATCAATAAATTCTGGTTTGTTTAAGTCAATTGTAATATCCACATATTTATAAGGTATAGGATTTTGTGGATTGTCGCAGGCAGATAAAATAAAAGCTACAAAAAATATGTATAATATGTTTTTTTTCATAAATTTATAAGATAATTTGGTGCTTTTTTAATGAATCAAAATTTTAGTATTACTTTTTTATATATTTAAAACACTCATTTACAAGAGTAAACTCCTACTGTGAAATATAAAAAAAGCCTTAAACTTATCAATAGAGAAATCACCAATTTGTTTTTACAAAGATACGAAATAAAGTTTTAAGATTATAAAAAAACAAATCTAAATATTTTTATTTTTAAATTAAAAATAAAATATTAGTTTTGTATCATAATAAATTTTATAAAAATACAAGAAAATGGCATTTTTTAAATCAATGAATATTGACAAAAGCTCTGATAAAAAAGAAAATAAGAAATCAGGCGAAGTAGAGAAAGTTAAAATACTAATAATTGGCTCAGGTCCAGCAGGATATACAGCAGGAATTTATGCGTCTCGTGCAAATTTAAGTCCCGTTCTTTATCAAGGAATGGAAGCAGGCGGACAACTTACTACGACTACAGAAGTAGAAAATTTTCCTGGTTATCCCGAAGGAGTAACGGGACCTGTAATGATGGAAGACCTTAAAGCTCAGGCAGAACGCTTTGGAACAGATATTAGATTTGGAGAAGTTACTTCTGTTGATTTTTCCAAAAAACCATATACTCTTACAATTGACGAAGAGAAAGATATTGAAGCAGATGCAGTAATTATAGCAACAGGAGCAACTGCAAGATACCTTGGATTAGAATCGGAAGAGCGATTGAAGGGTGGGGGAGTTTCGGCATGTGCAACTTGCGACGGATTCTTTTTTAGAGAGAAAATTGTTGCAGTAGTTGGCGGTGGCGACTCAGCTATTGAAGAGGCTGCTTATTTGGCTTCGCTAGCAAGCAAAGTTTATATGATTGTTAGAAAAGACCATTTTAGAGCATCTAAAGTTATGCAAGCAAGAGCATTAGAAAATCCTAAAATTGAAGTTTTATTCAAGCATAACACAAAAGAAGTTTTGGGCGAAAATAATGTTACTGGAGTATTGCTAACAAAAAATATGGGAGAAGCAAACGAAGAAGATGTAACAATAAAAGTAGATGGATTTTTCTTGGGAATTGGACACACTCCAAACTCTGGAATTTTTAAACCATATATAGAGACCGATGAAACTGGCTACATTAATACTATCGGAAAAAGTTCAAAAACTAATTTAGATGGAATTTTTGCATGTGGAGATGTGCAAGATAATACTTATCGTCAGGCAATTACGGCTGCTGGCTCTGGTTGTATGGCTGCATTAGATGCCGAAAAATATTTGAAACAATAGGTTTGTAAATAGGTTTACTGGTTTATTTGTAAATTGGTTTATTGGTAAACAAATTACTGATTATAACGGATTTTGTTGAAATTGTAATGACTTTATTTATAATGAATTATATAAAATATAAAGTAAAAAAATCCGTGAAAAATCCGCGTTATCCGTGTTTCTATTAATCTGACAAATATATATTAGGAGGTAAAACACCTAAAATTCAATGATTTATAATTTCAACAAAATACGTTATAATCAGCAAATTAATCTATTTACGAATAGACGAATTAACCAATAAACTAATTTACAAATAAAATAATGACTTACGAACTAGAACTAAAAGTTAGAGATTACGAATGTGATTTACAGGGTATTGTAAATAATGCTGTTTATCAAAATTATTTTGAACACACGAGACATGAGTTTTTGAAAGATGAATTAAAACTTAGTTTTGCAGAACTACATGAACAAGGAATAGACCTTGTTGTATATAGAATAGAAATAGATTTTAAACTTTCGTTAAAAAGTGGCGACATTTTTGTATCTAAATTAAAGATGGAAAAAGAAGGACTTTTAAAAATTGTTTTTTTTCAAGAAATTTACAGAAAAAATGACAATAAATTAGTCTCCAAAGCAAAAGCAATAATTGTAACACTAAAAAAAGGAAAACCAGTTATCAGTGAACAGTTATCAGTTATCAGTAAACAGTTATCAGTTATCAGTTATCAGTAAACAGTTATCAGTTATCAGTAAACAGTAAACAGTAAACAGTTTGGCGATGCCATGAGAATAATTATTGATAACTGATAACTGATAACTGTTTACTGTTTACTGCTAACTGATTACTGTTTACTGCTAACTGCTAACTGCTAACTGTTTACTGATAACTGTTTACTGCTAACTGTTTACTGCTAACTGATAACTGATAACTGTTTACTGCTAACTGATAACTGAAATGGTTGATTTTAATCAAATAGAATTTTTAAAATACAATTTAAAAGATAATCAAAAACCTGAATATTTGTATTCGGGTGTTTTTGATAGGCAAGTCTTGACTGGTTTTAGAAAAAAAGTATTGAAATTAACAAGGAAAGATCAACAAGCACAACGAAAAACATTTTATATTTTTATCGAATTAGCTCAAAATGTTTTCTATTATTCAGAAGAGCGAGACAAGAAAGAAGACAAAGGTAAGGGTTCACTGCTCATTGGTGAAGATGATAGTGGATTTTTTTTCACCATAGGAAATTTTATAAAAAACGATGCACTTGCTGTGTTAGAAAAAAAATGTGAAATAATAAATTCATTAGATAGAGATGCACT